>CACZBB010000050.1 GCA_902779245.1 uncultured Lachnospiraceae bacterium
GTTCTGGAAGAAGGAAGAGCTCAAGAACTGGCCGGAGGAGATTAATAAGCTCGCGATCCGCGCGATGCAGCAGTTTGACTATGTGGCCGGAAAGAACGCGACGGATATCGCGCTGGTCATCGACGCGCTGGATCTTCTGTATACCGGCAATTACGACGCGTTCGCGCTGGTCTCCAGCGACAGCGATTACACGCCGCTGGCGATCCGTCTGCACGAATCGGGAGCGTATGTATACGGATTCGGAAAATCAAATACTTCAAAATCTTTTGTCAACGCCTGCGACGAGTTCATGATCCTGGAGAATCTCCTTCGGACAAGCCACAGGAACCGCTCCGCGCGCGTAAACCGTCCGGGCCGGCCCGAGCGGACGCAAAGCCCGTCAGCTTCGGTTTCGGCAAATGCGGGGAAGGGCCCGGCGGAGGGAGCTTCGGCGGCGCCGGCGAAAGCGCCCGCGGAGAATGCGCCGGGAGCGCAGACGGCAAATGCGGTTTCGGAGGGCGCCTTGGAGAGTCCGGGCAGAAACGGTTCGGCGGGCGCTGAGGAGAATCCGGCGAAAGCCGGGCGGAACCGCGACGGCGCCGCGGACGAGGGGAAGCCGGAGGCCGGGGAGGCTGCCCGCCGGACGGAACGACATCCGGCGGCGCCTCCGGATAAGGGCGCTTCCGCCGAGGAGGTCCGCCCGGAGGCGTCCGAGGAGGATCTTGCGGAGATCCACGGTCTTCTTCGGAAGATCTGGGAGGAAAACCAGAACGAGGAGGGCTTCGTCTATAATTCTCTGGCCGGGATCCTGCTCCGGCGGATCAAGCCGGATTTTGATCCGAGAACCTATGGGGAGAAACGGTTGACGGATCTTTTATACAGATATCCGGAGCACTATGAGATCGTGGCCGCGGACAACGGACATAAGGGATATTGCTGCGTAGACTGAGCTTTAGCCGTGAAAAACAGGATATGAGGGGGTTTGCGGCGAACACAGCGACTAAGAAGGAAGGTTACTGTTCACCCCGCAGCCGGACAGCGACGCGCAGCTCGTGTGTCTGGATCGGAGGTGAACGGTAAAGGAGGATATATGCACTGCCCAGATTGTGGAGCGAATCTTCCAGACGATGCCCTGTATTGCGGCATGTGCGGGAAAAGGCTGGATGAGGAGGATCCTGCTCTCTCTTCACGCGCTTCGATGATCGGCGGGCCCCCGACCGGGCTGACCGGTCCCCTGCCCTCGCTGTCGGAGGAGGAGCTGACCGCGCTCCTGCGCGGTCAGGAAACGGAGGCTTCGGAGGAGCTTGCCGCGCCGTATGCGGAAGGCACGGAGAACGAAGAGCCTCTGGATTTCGGCGAGAGCGCGGAGGTTGGCCGGGGCGAGGAGTTTGGCCGGAAGGATGTCTCGTTTGAAGGAATTTATAATGAAGGCGGGGAGAAGGATTTTCAGGAAGATCTGACGCTCAATATGGAGGAGCTTTTAGCGGCCGGTCCTGCCGGGCAGGCCGTATGGAACGGGGAAGGAGAGGCCGGCGAACCAGCGCCCGGAGGTACGGACAAAAAGAGGGCGGGGACGTCTGCCGGAGAGCCTGACGGCGCTGATCTCAAAGGAGCCGCCGCCAAAACCCCGGACGGCGCGGGCCGCGAGGGGAGAGGTACCGCCGGAACGGCGCGGGCCGGCTTCGGCAGGCGAGACGCCAAAAGGACGGCGGACGGCGGAGAAAACATATCCGGAGACGGAGAGCCGCCGGCGGACGAGGGCGGTTGGAAGCGGACGATACTGATTTCCTTCCTGGCCATCGCCGCGACCGTCGCGCTGGTTTTCTGGACCGTACACGCGTTAAGCGGCAAAGGCGGCAAGGATCCCGGTGCGCTGCCTGTGACCCCGACGATGGCGGAGAGCCGCGGATCGGAGAGCGATAGCTCCGGAACCTCGAAAACGGAAAGCGGGATTTCCGGCGATTCCGGTGCCGAGAGCACGGCCGCGGGAACCGGGAGCACGGCTTCCGCGGATTCGAAGGCGGAGAGCCGGGGAGCCGACAGCCCGGGAACGGAGAGCGATCAGTCCGGAACCTCGAAGACCGACAGCTCCGACGAGTCCCATGGCGGCCGCCGCCGCGTGACCGCGACGCCGACGCCGACGCTTCTTCCCACGCTGTCACCGACGCCGCGCCCGACGAAGACGCCGACGCCCGCGCCGAAGACGGACGTGGATTTCATCCGTCAGGCGCTTGGGGACAAGAACGCGGTGCTTTTATATGTCAGCGACGCCGGTTCGGCCTGGCATACGGAGCTGACGCTCCGCAACGACGCGACGTTTACGGGCAGCTATGAGGAGTCCGTCGTCGAGATCGCCGGCGACCATGAGATGATCGTCCGGAACTGCACGTTTACCGGGCATGTCTATGACTGCAAAAAGCTGAAGAACGGCACCTACAGCATGAAGATCAAGGTGCGCATGAACGGCTCGGAGGGCGAGAGCCATCTGGAGGGCAAGAAGCGCTATGTGACCGCGCGGCCGAGAGGCTTAAATTCCGATGACGAAATCATCCTCTATCCGCCGGGAACATCCACGGAGGGACTGAACGAGGGACTCCTGGGGTGGCTTCGGCGCGCGCGGGGGAGCGATATCACCAGTGCGCAGCTTCCCTGCTACTGCATCCTCGACCTCAACACCGGATACGGATTTGGGGAATACGGAAAATAAGAATTCATGAACATATGGCTCGTTCGGGCGCCGAAGTCCTGAACGGGATGTGAAACACAAAGGAGGGTCGATGAATACGGTTCTTTGGATCGTGGTTCCCTGTTATAACGAGGAGGAGGTGCTGCCGGTGACGTCGCGGCTTTTCCGGGAGGAGCTTAGGAAGCTGGTCCGGGAGGGCAGGGTCAGCGAAGACAGCCGCATCCTTTTTGTCAATGACGGCAGCCGCGACCGGACCTGGGAGATCATACAGGAACTCGCGAAAAAGGATCCCTGCTTCGTCGGCATCTGCCAGAGCCGGAACCGAGGGCACCAGAACGCGGTGCTGGCCGGGCTCATGGAGGCGAAGGAATACGCGGACATCACCATTTCCATCGACTGCGACGGTCAGGACGATATCGCCGCGATGGAGAAGATGGTGGATGCCTACCACGAGGGCAGCGAGATTGTCTACGGCGTCCGCAGCAGCCGGAAGAGCGACACGTTCTTTAAGCGGGCGACCGCGCGGGGCTTTTACCGGTTCTTAAACCGCATGGGCGCGGAGGTCGTCTACGACCACGCGGACTACCGCCTCGTCAGCCGCCGCGTCCTCAACGCCTTCGCCGATTACCGGGAGGTCAACCTCTTCCTTCGGGGCATGTTCCCGCTCGTCGGGTTCCGCAGCACCTGCGTTTCCTACGAGCGCCACGAGCGCATGGCGGGAAAATCTCACTATCCGCTCTCGAAAATGCTGGTGCTGGCGCTTGAGGGCATTACATCGACCTCCATCCGGCCGCTCCATCTCATCGCGGCGGTGGGGATTCTTGTCTCGCTGCTCGGCCTCGCGGGGATCATCTGGGCCGTCGTGGTGCATTTTCTGGGGCAGACGATCGCCGGCTGGACCAGTCTTCTGTGCGTCAGCTGCTTCCTCGGCGGGATCCAGCTGCTTGCCGTCGGGATTCTCGGAGAGTACATCGGAAAGACGTATATGGAAGCCAAGGGCCGTCCGCGGTATATCATTTCCGAGCGCACCTACCGGACGGAGGAAGAGGAGAAGGAAAAGCCAAAAAGAAAACCGCCGAAGTCGGCTTCATAAATCGCAAAAGGAAAACTTGCGCGGCCAGGACATCGCGCCGCGCAGAAAAAACTCCGGAAAGCCCTGTGTAAAGGATTCCGGAGTTTTTTAGCTTGTCGGTCCGTTTCTCACCGCCAGCCCATATCCTCGGTCCAGGCCAGACGGTCGTCGCTTCCGATATTCTCGTCGTAGACGAGGATGTAAAACTGGTTGTAGCGGAGCGTTTCGGAGGGCTCCCCGAGCGGGGTGTTTTCAAGGCCGTCGGGCGCGAAGGCCGCGAGCTCGTCATCCCGCAGCATGAGGAAGCACCGGTCCGCGCCGAAATCCCGCTGATAGTAGGTCTTGCTGGTCAGCCAGTAATCCGGCCGGATGAAGCCGACCTCCACGCGGATGTTCGCGATCGTCACGTCAAAATCGGTCAGGGCCGTGAAGCGGTGCGCGTACCAGTAGCTCGCATAGCCCCGGTGCAGGTTGTTCTCCTGAAAGAAGCTCGTCATCTTGTAGGGATCCGGCAGAAGAAAATGCTCGCTCCAGGTCACCTTCCAGTAGATGCCGTGGAAAAGCACGGCAAAGGCCAGAAGCAGGGCGGGAGCGTACCGGATGAGGGCAGACAAATGCTCGGACGCGAGGTCTCCGAGGACGGCCGCGGCCAGGAGCAGGAAGTTTGCGAAGATCGGCAGGCAGTACCGGGAAATGTCATTGCCGACGAGGTCCAGGTCTGCCGCGAGCACCACCAGCGCGGTGCAGGCGGAGCCGATGAAGGTGAAGGCGATGAGAAACCGTGTGCTGTCCTTCTGGAATCGCCGGTAATTCTTTACGGCGAAAACCGGCAGGGCGATATACAGCAGGAAGGACGCCGCGTAGCCGGCGAGCTTGCCGAAGCCGCGGACGCTCAGAAGAGCGGCTTCGTTGGCGTTGCCGACGATGCTGACGAGGGAATTCACCAGCGTGTCCAGCCGGTGCGAAAAGCGTGTGCCGGCGCCGAGCGTCAGCTGTGTCTGGTTCTCGAACGGCCAGTAGAGACGGCTGAACGTCCGAAAGATCAAAAAGCCCAGCGCCGCGCCGACGAGGGCGACGGCGGCGACGGGCAGCCATTCCTTCAGGTTCTTTTTAAGATCCGGCGCGTCCTTCTGCTTCCAGAAGATCCAGAACAGCCAGGTGGCCGTGAGGGGCAGGAAAGCCGTCAGGAGATTGCGGTAAGCATGGATATCCGCCGCGATGATGACGAGGAGGATGATCCCGGCGAAAAGAAGGCGCTTCGGCAGGCCCTCCGCCCTCATAAACGCGCGGAACGCGAGGATCCCGACCAGGATCCAGAGAACCTGGCTGATGTAAGCGCCCTCGATGAGATACTGCTCGGTGGCCGCCGAGCCGAGGAACGGGATCGTGAACAGGATCGCCGCGATGGACGGCGAGACGATATCCCGCTTCCCCTCCATCTGGAATACCCGATAGAGAAGGAAAAAGAGAAGGATGTGCATCAGAAAAATGCCCGAGATCCTGGCGGCGAGCAGGTTTCCGCTAAAGAGCAGGTATCCGGGGATCATGAAGAGGTTGGTCGAGATGCCCATGAGGCTCGTGCTGTAGCAGATGCCGTCCGGAAAGAACTGTCCGGTCTTTACCTGCCAGGACGCGAAGATCGGCGCGAAGGCGGAGTCGGAGTTCAGCTTCCAGGGCATGAAGACGATCTGGATCGCCAGCACGGAGAGCAGGGAGAGCACGGCAAAAGCCGGCAGGAGCCAGGTATTTTTTTTCACGAAAAACCTCCTTGGACTGGATATATATTTATAGAAGATACTCTTTTTCGGTGTCCATTTAAATATTATAACGCGGCCGGAAGACAAAATCCAGTCATACGTAAGAACAGTGCTTGACATTTGCCGTAAATATGGTACGATGATAGCACTCACGAGATGAAAGTGCTAACAGAGCCCCGACCGCAAGGTGAAAGCGAGGTGATATTGTATGAAGGAAAGAACGTTGGCGATGGTACTGCCGGTGTATGATACCGTGATCCTGCCGGGCGTTGAGTTTCGGATCCGCGTGGACGAGCTGACCGCCGAGGAACGGAAGCGCCTGAAGGAAAATGGCGGTCACGCGATTTTGCTGCCTGTCAAGTCTGACAAGGAACGGGCGGAAATTGAGGAAGAGGACCTGGCGGATCTGGGCGTGTATGCCCAGATCGGCGAGGTGGAAGACACCCCGATGGGGATCGTCGTGAGCATCGAGGACGGTGAAAAAGCCCGCATTCTGGAGGTTCAGGGCTTCGGCGGCGTTCTGGAGGCTTACTGGGATCCGGTTGAGGAAAAGAACGACATTACCGAGAAGGGAGAGCAGAACCTTCTGGACCGCATGAAGGGCGTGGCCCATGACACGGTCACGCACATCCGCGGCGGCGACTATGTGATGACGATCGTCAACGCGACCGAGGACATCGCGCATTTTACGGTGCTTTTCTGCCCTTTCCTCGACATGACGCCGGAGGAAAAGTACGAGCTTCTGGAGACCGATTCGCTTCGCCGCCGCGGCGTCCTTGTCTACGAGGCGCTCCTTCGCTTCAAGGGAACCGTCGATATGCAGGTGGATCTGGCGATCCGGGAGGACTCGGACGGGCGCGTCTACAAAAAAGCCGCGATCCGCAAGCAGATCGGCATTCTGGAGCAGCAGCTCCACCTCATGGATCCGGAAGAGAAGGAGGAGGAGGACAGCTTCCGCACGCGCATTGAAAAATGCGGCATGCCGGAGGAGGTGAAAAAGGATGTGCTTCGGGACCTGAAGCGCTTCGAGCAGGAGCCGCCCAATGGCGCCGAGTACAACTCTCTGTATTCCTATCTGGACTTTGTGACGACCCTGGCCTGGAAGCCGGAGAGGACGAAGAAGGTCAACCTGGCCCGCGCGGCGAAGATCCTCGACCGGGATCACTACGGCCTGAAGAAGGTCAAGGAGCGCATCCTGGAGCATCTGGCGGTTATGGCCCTCAAGGGAAGGCAGGGCGGCTCGATCCTTCTTTTCGTGGGACCGCCCGGAACCGGCAAGACCTCCATGGGCCGCGCGATCGCGGAGGCTCTTGGCCGGAAATATGTGCGTATTTCCCTCGGCGGCATCCGCGACGAGGCGGAGATCCGCGGCCACCGGAGAACTTACATCGGCGCGATGCCGGGCCGGATCATGGCCGGCATCCAGCGCGCCGGGGTCATGAACCCGGTCATGGTCCTCGACGAGGTGGACAAGCTCTATCACAGCTACAACGGCGACCCCTCGAGCGCGCTTCTCGAGGTGCTGGATCCGGAGCAGAACTCGACCTTCACGGATCACTATGTGGATGTTCCCTACGATCTTTCGCAGGTCGTTTTCCTCTGCACGGCCAACGACTGGGGCTCGATCCCCACGCCGCTTCTGGACCGCATGGAGATGATCGAGATCCCGGGCTACACGCCGGTAGAGCAGTTCGAGATCGGCAAGCGGCATTTGCTGCCGATGGCGATCGAGGAGGCTGGGCTGACCAAAAAAGACGTGCAGATCACGGACGCCGCCATCCGGCAGATCATCGCGGAATATACGATGGAGGCCGGCGTGCGCGGCCTCAAGAAGAAGCTGCTCTCGATCTGCCGGAAAGCGGCCGTGAAGATTCTCAGGGACGAAGCGGAGCGTCCGGTGAAGGTGCACGGGAAGGATCTGGAGGAGTATCTCGGCAACGAGAAGATCATCCGGGACAAGGCGCTGAAGGCGGACACCGTCGGCGTCGCCACGGGCCTTGCCTGGAACGGCGTGGGCGGGGATATTCTTTACATCGAGACGACCGGCATGCGCGGGACCGGCCAGGTGCATGTGACCGGCCAGCTCGGCGAGGTCATGTCCGAGAGCGCGGAGATCGCCCTGAGCCTGGTCCGCTCCTATGTACGGGAAATGGATATCGATTTTAAAAGCTTCGATATTCATATCCATGTGCCGGAGGGGGCGGTGCCGAAGGACGGCCCGTCGGCCGGCGTAACGCTCTTTACGGCCATTTTCTCGCTCCTGGTGGATAAGCCTGTGGACGCGTCCCTGGCTATGACCGGCGAGATCTCGCTGCAGGGCCGGGTCATGCCCATCGGCGGGCTCACGGAGAAGCTGATGGCGGCCGAGCGAGCCGGCATCCGCCGTGTCCTGATCCCGAAGGAGAACGAGCGGAATCTGGCGGATGTGCCGAAGGAGATCCTCGACAAGCTCGAGGTCATCCCGGTCACGGATCTTAAGCAGGTCATCCGGGAGGCGATGCATATGGAGCTTCCCACCCCGACAAAGCCTTTTCTCGAGCTCTCACGGCAGAACGCCGCGGAGGAAAAAAAGGAAAAGGAAGAGAACGCGTAACAAACAGTTCTTCCGCAAAGAATCGTGTTCGGGAAGAGCTTTTTCGGAATTCGGATAAGACCGCCCAAAAACAGCGCTTTTATCCGAATTTTCAAAACGGGGGCTCGACGTGTTTCGGATAAAACCGCCGATATTCGAGGGGATGATCCGAAACAGTGCTGCAAATGAATGTGGTAGAGCCTAAAACGGGCAGGAAGCTCAGTCCTCCGGACTTTGGGTATCGCGATGTGTAAGAAGGGATTACAGGATGGATGTGGCAGTACTGTCCCGGGAAAAGAAAAAAATCGTGATCATCGGGGCCAATGAATTTCAGCTGCCGCTTGTGGAGGCGGCAGCGAGGCGAGGGCTGGAGACGCACGTCTTCGCCTGGGAGGAGGGAGCCGTGGCGCGGGAGGCCGCGGACTTCTTCTATCCGGTGAGTATCGTGGAAAAGGAGAAGATCCTTTCGCTGGCCGCGCCGCTTCGCCCGGCGGCCGCGGCAACCATCGGGTCGGATCTTGCCGGGATCACGGTGAATTATCTGACGAACCGGCTGAGTCTCCCCGGAAATCCCCCGGAGACTGCCGTCCTCGCGACCGACAAGCCGGCAATGCGGGAAGCCTTTCGCGCGGCCGGCCTCTATACGCCCCGCTTTCTGACCTTTGCCCGGGGAAAGACCCCCGGCGAGCCCGTATGCGTCCGGCCGCAAGATGCCGCGCGGGTTTCCGGCGAGCCCGTATGCGTCCCGCCGCAAGATGCCGCGCGGGTTTCCGGCGAAGCCTTGCGGACGGCTTCCGGCGGCGATTGCCGCCCCGGACGACGTGACGGGCGCTCCTGTCATCCGGAGATCTTTGACGGCTGGCAATGGCCGCTCATCGTAAAGCCCGTGGACCGCTCCGGAAGCCGCGGCGTCACCCGCGTGGACGATTTCCGGCAGCTCCCGCCCGCTCTGGAGCTTGCCTTTTCCTGCTCCTTTTCCGGGGAAGCCATCGTGGAGGAGTTTATCGAGGGCGAGGAATTCAGCTGCGAGGGAATCTCCTTCGAAGGGCGGCATCGGCTCCTGCAGGTGACAAAAAAATACACGACCGAAGCGCCCTCCTATATTGAGCGGGGGCACCTCGAATCGGCGGCTCTGACGGAAAAATATCTGGAAATGGTGAAACCGACGGTCTTTCGCGCCCTGGACGCGCTGCACATCCGGAACGGCGCGTCCCACACGGAGGTCCGCGTCCGGCCCGACGGGGAGGTCTGCCTCATCGAGGCGGCGGCCCGGATGGGCGGGGACTGCATCGGCTCCGATCTTGTGCCGCTGACGACCGGCCTTGACTATGTGGGCATGGTCCTCGACGCGGCCCTCGGCCTTCCGCCGTCTTTTTCCGCAAGTCCCCGGGAGGGGGCGAGGGAGGCGGCGGGGATCCGCTTTGTTTTTAACGGAGAGGATCTTCGAAGAGTTGAGGAGGCCGCAAAAAAACGCCCGTCGGGCGTGGTCAGACAATGCTTCCAGGCCGGGAATCTGGAAAACCGGCCGAAGGACAGCGCCACCCGTCACGGCTTCTGCATCTTTCAGGGTGACGAGACCTGGCTGCGGGAGATCCTGACCCTGCCTGCGTCCGATCACAGAATAGGGTAGAGGGAGGCAGAGCCGGGCCTCTGCCCTCTTTCGCGGGCCCGTGCTGCCGAAGGCAGCAGGTTCCTTTCGCGGCTCTGTGAATCGTAAGGATCGGGTGTCAAAGTGTCCGAATCGACGACGAAAGGAGAAGGTCTATGCCGCATCCGAAACTCTACCCCTATGAGAAGACCTTTGCAGAGCTTCATGAGACCCTTATCCCGTACTATCGCTCCTGGGCGCATGACCGCCCGATGGTGCTTTCGCGGGAAAGAGACCGAGAGCTGGCCGAGCTTGCGCGGGTCCTTCACAAGGCCTGCGTTTATTATGCCGCGCATTGGCGTGAGTATCTGAATTTTATTGATTATGAAGATAAAATCAAGAATATTCTGGACTATGTGGCTGACCGGCCCTTCCATGCCGGCACCTACCGCCCGGATTACCTGATTCTGGAGGACGGAAGCCTGAAGCTCTGTGAGATCACGTCCCGTTTCTTCGGAAACGGCTATTTTCTTTCCTTTTTTATGGAGCATGCCGGGAGGGTTTTTGCCGAAGAGGCGAAGATCACCGATCAGGTCACGTATTTCGAGGGGTTCCTCGCTTACATGGCGGCCCTGTCCGCGGGGAAGGAGCGGCTGGTCGTGCTCAAAAGCGCGGACAAGTCGGATTCCATAAGGCTCTACGCACCGTTCTATCGGCAGCTTGGCCTTGCGCCGGTCATCGTCGAGGCTCCGGAGGCTGAGGCTTTCCTCCCCTCCGTCGGGAATGATCTTCTGGTCAGCGCGCTGAATCAAAAAGACCTGCTTTCCTATTCCGCGGATACGCTGAAGCGGATGGCGGATGCCGGGATGTGCAACGACTTTCGGACGATCTTCCTTCTCCACGACAAACGCTTTTTCCATCTGTTTTTTGAGCCGTCCTTTACAAATGCCTGCCTGACGGCGGAGGAGACGGACTTTCTTAAGGCCCACGCGGCGCGCACATATCTTTACGGCCGGCAAATGGAGATCTGGCAGGACGCGCGGGAGCATAAGGACGGATATATCTTAAAGCATCACTGTCTGGGAAAGAGCGAAAAGGTGTTTGCGGGGTGCCTGACGGCGGAAGAAGAGTGGGAAGAGCTTTTTGCTTCCGGCGGGGTGAAGGATATGATCCTGCAGCCCTTCCTGCGTCAGCGGAGATTTGCGGGACAATGGCAGGGACAAACGCTTCAGGACTATGTTTCGGGGACGATCCTCACGGTCGACGACCGATATTTCGGTACCGGACTCTTCCGAACCTCGTCGCGCCCGGTCATCAACCAGACGGACGCCCACAAGATCGCCCAGCTCGTCACCGACCAGTGGGAGAAGCCGGTCCCGCGAAGCGGAGCCGGCAGCGCAAAGAAATAGCCGGTCCGGCGAAGCGGAGCCGGCAGCGCAAAGACCTGTCACTCTGAGCGAAGCGAAGGAGCCCGATTTTTCTTCCCGTACCCTCCGACGATCTCCCTGATCCGGAAGGCGGGCGGGCTGCCCTTCCCCGGCCGGAGCCGGGAACATGAGCTCGGCCGCCCGGAGAAGGAGCTTTTTGATCGTATAATTCGAGCGGCCGGTTTCCCGGGCCCGGTGGCGCACAAGAACACCGCCGGCCCGATAACCGTGTACGAAAAGCCATCCCCCGATGAACGGGTGATGGCTTTTGTATTTTTTCAGCTCAAGAAGCGCCGGCTCGCTGAGCGCCAGGAAGCTCGTGATGCGGAGTCCCCGCGGTTTTTTCGTGAAAAGGGCGAGGAAAACATCCAGGCTAAGGCTCCCCAGCCGCCGAAGAGGCGCTTCCTCCATCTTCGGAAACTGCGCGTAGACAAGATCATAACCATCGAGAATCTTTTTCTCAAGCCGGAAAATGCCGCGGGGGTCGTGCTGGCCGTCGTCGTCCATAAGCACAGTGACCCCGCCGCGCAGAAAATGAAAGGCCGCCGCCCGGGCGTTGGCCTGACCGGCATTTTCGGCGAGGCAAATGCCCGTGACGCGGCCTTTATGCTCCCCGCAGAGCTCTTTGATGACCTGAAAGGTCCCGTCCGGCGAGCCGTCGTCGACAAGGAGAACGCGAAGGTCGTCCCGGCCCTGCCGATGGGCTTCCGCAAGGATCCCCTCCACCGTGTTCCGAAGATACTTCTCCGAACGGTAGCACGGGATGGCGATGGTCAGCGTGTTCATAGTGTCACCTCTGCTTCGAAGGTTATGATCGGACAGCGTCCGGGAGATGCCGCTGACACAGATCGGCGGCAAGATAGAATGTTACTGTGAACAGAAACGCTTATTCTTCCTTTGCCCAGAGACCGGACTGGTAACCGAGGCACTGGAAGCCATGATCATTGATGATCGGGATCATTTCCGCGGAGATGCCCAACTGCTTCCGCACCCAGTAGCAGATGCTCGTCGTCATGCCCAGACTCTTCGTGTAAGCCATCATTTTCCGGATATTTTCAATGCTGAGGGCGCGGTCCGGGGCTGTTCGGCCGCGCTGCTTTTTATGGTCGGCGTTGGACGGCTGGAGATAGTCCTCGTAGAGCTTTTTCTCAAGCTCCTTGTCAAAATGCCCGAGCCACTGGCCGAGCATGGCGAGGTTTTCCATGCAGGCGGTCAGAAATTCTGGCTTGTAGTTGACGATGCCGGCCGCGTGGAGGCGGTCAAAAAACTCCTTAATGTGCCCGTCCGTCAGGTAAGGCGTGAAGATCGGCTGCACCAGCGCGGAATTGGCCGGGATGCCGGCCTCCTGGCAGAGTCTGACGGCCGCAAGGCGCTCCTCGATCGGGGCGGCGTAGGGCTCGAGAAGGTTCCGGAACTCCGTAGGCATGATTGACACGCTCACGTTGTACTGCATTTTCCCGCGAAGCTGCTTAAAGAGATCCAGAATGGTCTCCCCTTCGTATTCATAGAGAAGATGCTTTGCGCCGGCCTTTGAAGCGATGAAGAGGCGGGCGTTGGAATCCGGATATTCCTCGAAATGGCGGATGAACTCCTTCAGGATCCGGTGGGCGATGCCGGTCGAGAGCGTCGGCTCCTGCAGAGCTTCCGTCTTCGGCGAAAAATAATAGTAATGATGCCAGTTTTTTCCGACGCTGACCTCGGTGATCTGTCGCTCAATCTCCGTCTTTTTGGAAGGGTCGCTCTCGATGGCGGCGGCCAGATCCCGGAGAAGCTGGTTCTTGCGTTCGACCTCCCCGCGGGTGATCACCGGCTGCACGATGCCGTTCATTTCTTTGAGGAGTCTGCGGACATAGAGATGATAATTGCCGTAAGCGACAAGCTTCTGTTCATGCACGCCGTCGGTAACAAGACAGTACTGACAGCCGACGTTGCAGCCGCGGACCGGGTTCAACTCGAAGGTCAGCGTGGGACAGCGGCCGGTGTAGTTGTGGATCTCCGTCTGCACCTTGTCCGGATCGATGTCCGTGACCTCGAGCCTTGAGACCGGGATGACCGTGCGGCTCTCAAGGCGCCGCAGGAAGATCTTCGAGCCCTCCTCCAGCTTTTTCAGCGTCTCCCCGGAAGGCGTGACGCTGACGCCGAGCTCCTTCAGGTATTGCCCGTCCACGATCCTGGGCGTGAACCCCGTCAGAGAATAGACATCGGTCTCGTGACTGTAAAGATTGTCAAATGCTTGTCTTTGCATGACTGCAGTCTCCTTAAATATGGAAATATGATTCAAGTGTCAAAAGCGCATGAAAATTTTGCTTGCAAAATATTTCATGCATTTTTGACACGTCCGACATGAGAAAGTAGCCGTTTTACACA
>CACZBB010000051.1 GCA_902779245.1 uncultured Lachnospiraceae bacterium
TGCCGGTAATCCTTCTCGGAAGGATCTTGCCCCGCTCGGAAATGTACTTCCTGAGCGTGGATACATCCTTGTAGCTAAGCTCCTCGGTCTTGCCGCAGAACGTGCAAACCTTTTTCCTTCTGCGGAAGCCACCCTGCTTCCTTCTGAAACCGCCCTCGCGGCCTTCGCTATTCTTCTGGAACGCCATGATCTTCACCTCTTATATTTCTCTACGGATTTCAAATGTACGATACGGCGGTCATCCCCGGCCGCAAAAGCCTCCGGATGGCGGCGCGTATTTTTGTTAATTAAAGGGAAGCTCCTCGTCGATCCCGTCCGGTATATTCATGAAATCACTTCCGGCGGGTTCCGGAGCCACCGTGCGCGGAGCCGGCTGCGCGGACCTCATCGGGATCGGCGCGCTCTCCTGCGGCATATAGGCGCCCGCGCTCTGGCTGGCTGCCTTACTCTCGGCAAATTCATGATTTTCCACCACGATCCTGTTCCGATAGACCATCTGGCCGTCGCGGCCCTGATAGTTGTCGTTCTGAAGAGACCCGGTGATCACGATCTTTGTTCCCTTGTGGAGATACTTCTCCACGAATTCCGCCTGCCTGCCGAAGCACATGCAATCGAAAAAGTCCGCCGTCGGCTGCCCCTCGCGCTTAAAGCGGCGATCCACAGCCAGGCTGTAATGCGCAATGGCCGTGCCGCTCCCGCCGGTCGCGTAGCGGATCTCCGGCTCCCGGGTAAGGCGGCCCATCATAACCACAACATTCATTATACTTTCCTCTTCTTTCTGAAAATGCAGCTTTCGGAAAGCGGGTATTCTGCCTTATTCGGCCTCGGTTTCCTCGGCGGCCTCTTCCACGGCCTCAACGGCTTCCTCAACCTCTTCAACGACAGCCTCGGCCTCTTCATCAACCTCCGCTTCCGCCGGCGCTTCGCTTCCCTTGTCCGGGGTCACCTTAAAGGTGTCGTTCTCGTCCTTGCAGACCGTGAGGTAGCGAAGGACGTTATCCATGATGCGCATGCGCTTCTCGAGCTCGTTCGGGCAGGTTCCCTCAGCCTCGAACTGGATAAAGTAATAGAAGCCTTCTCTCTCTTTGTTGATCTCGTAGGCAAGCTTGCGCTTTCCCCACTCCTCGGTTTCGCCGACCTGGCCGCCAAAGCGCTCAATATAGTTCTTCGCTCTGGAGACGACAGCGGCACGGGCTTCGTCATCGAGTTTCGCCGAGACGACCAGTGCTAATTCATACCTGTTCATATGGTGTCTTCCTCCTTTTGGACTCCGGCCTCCCGCTTACGCGGGAGACAAGGAATTGTTTAGAAATTCTCACGGCTCAAAAGTATAACACAACCCGCCGCGCTGCGCAAGCTTTTATTTTACGGTAAGCTTTACTTTCTTCGAGGTAACGCTCTTTCCGTATTTGTTGGTGACCACGCAGCAGAACATATAGCCATTGTAGCTTTTTTTCGCTTTGATGCTGTAGGCGCTTTTTTTCGCGCTGCTGATCTTCGTATATTTCGCCGCCGCGGACTTTTTCACATACCAGAGATATTTCAGGCCGGTGCCGGAGGCTTTGACGCTGAACTTCGCGGTCTTTCCGGACAGGACGCTGACATCCTTCGGCTGCGTGTCGATCCTGGGCGAGGGAAATACCACCGTCAGCTTCGCCGAGGCGGAATAAACCGAAACGCCGCCCGCCGTCACCCTGCAGCGGAACTTCATGCCGCTTCGGCTTTCCGTTGCCTTCACGCTGAGTGTCGCCTTATTGTAACCGGAAACGGAGGTCGCCAGATTCTTCCAGGCGGAAGAGGCGCTGTCGTAATACTGCCAGCGGTACGTGCGGCCGCTTCCGGAAGCCTTGACCGTAAAGGAGGCCGTCTTGTCCAGATTCGCGGAAACCGCTTTCGGATTCGTCAGGACCGCCGGAACCGTCAGCGACGCGGCCTTCGTATAAGCCGCCGCGCCGGCGGAATTCTTCACCCTGAGCCGGAACTGATAGCCGTCCTTCGCGGCCGTGGCCTTAACCTTCAGCGTCTTCGTCGTTCGGCCGCTGTAATCGCCGCTGCCGGAGGGAACACTCTTCCAGGAAGCCGTCGGGGAAACGCGGTACTGCCAGAGACAGGAAGCGATGCCCAGCGAAGAGAACGCCCCCGCCGTGAAGGAAGCAATCTCCCCGACTTTCTTCGCGGCCGCGGCGGGCTGCTTCGTCACGGTGATCCCGTCCGCGTATTTGCCGTCAAACTCGCTGACGCCCAGGCTTTTGAGCAGGTAGCCGAAGGGCATTTCAAAGGCCGAAAGATAGGTCAGCGGATCTCCATAGTCCGGGCCCCAGCCATTAATGTCGGTAAAGTCGCTGTTGACGTCATAACCATGCTCTGGGAAATAACAGGAAGCAAGGAACCCCGGAGAATCTGTCGCCACCAGGTTTACGACGACATTTTCTTTCCCAAGCGTGCCTTCAAGGCTGGCTTTATATGATTTCGCCCGGTTTTCAAGGACGTTGCCATCCTGGAGATAAACAAAATCGATGCGGACCGGCCAGGTCACCGAGCTTCCCAGCTCAATTTTTGCCTGACTCAGCTTTTCCCGCGCCTTTTCCGGATGATGCCAGCCGTCCTGCCCCTCTAAGGTCGTGACGGGCGAGCCTTTCTGAGCAAGAAAATACTGCACAAGCTCTCCGTACCAGGACCCTTTTTCAAAACGCTCTCCGTCAACGGTCACCTCCTTGGACAGATAGGCAAAATCATAAGGAACCAGCGTATTCCGGAGATTATTCAGCTTAAGCTCCTCCCCCATGGAATGCGCATTGGCCTCTGCGCGGTCGAGGCTATAGCAGAGAGCCTGACGGAAGGCCTGATTGCTGAGAGCCGCCGCCGCGCTGATTTTTTCCTTTTCACTCTTCGGGGACGCCGCTTTGACTTCCCCGTCGGCATCCAGCGCAAAGGTTCCGCGATTAAGGTTCAGGCTGTCGAAAAAAGTAGCGCCGTCCGTCTCTCCGATATAGGCATAGGTGTCGAAAAGGCCCTCTTCCCTGGCCTGTTTCATGGTCTCTGCATTCAGGCTGACGCCGTCCAGAGCCCCCGCCGCGGTATCTCTGTAGGCTCTTTGCGGATCTCCGCCTTCCTGATAATGATAGACGATCGAGGCAAGGTTCACGGCCTCCTTATTCCAGTAATGCGGATTCGCCGTAAACGTGATATCTCCGCCTTCCTCCGCAGCTGCCGCCAGATACGGTCCGCAGTAGAGGATATTCCTGTAATCCTTGCCATAGACATAGGCCTCGGACGCCTCGGCGTTCTCGAACGCTTCCCGGCCGAACGCTCCGCCCCTGGAGAGGAAGTATTCCCGATTGAGCGGGGCGAACAGGCCGTATCCGAACAGGGTCAGGAAATACGGGCAGGGTTCCTCCAGCGTATAGCAGAGCGTATAGGCGTCCCTGGCCTTAACGCCGACGCCGGAGAAATCCTCCGTCCCAAAGTCCCGGTATTCCCCGGCATTTTGAATCGAGGCGCCGTCTCCGCAGATCAGGTTCCCCATACCCTTGTACTGCAGGTCCAGCGTATGCTGCATCCCGGCGACCCAGTCGTCCGCCGTCACTTCGCCCACCACGCTGCCGTCAGCGTCGACCCACTTTACGCCCTCCCGAATATGGAAGGTATATTCCAGGCCATCCGGGGAGACTTCATAGCTCTCCGCCAGGGCCGGCCGCTGGACATTCTCCGGGTCATACTCCAGGAGGCCGTCAAAGGTATTGACGAAAAATTCGTTGTCGGAAGCGGCATAGGCAGCCAGGACATCCCAGGTTTCCGGCCTGACGGAATATAAGGCTTCCGAAGCCTCCCGGAGGGTATAGCCCTTCTCCAGAATATACTGTCTCGCCGCTGCCTCATAGGTTCCCTTTCCCCGATTGGCTTCCCAGAGAGCCTTCAGGGCATCGCGGTCTTCATTTTTTATCAGTTCATTCGTCACCAGGCTCCTGTAACGCCTCTTGGAATCGTTCCCCCACCGGGTCGTGTTTACGGTATGCGGGACGACCCGGGAGATCGACCAGCTCCCTCCCTGGGTCGTGGCCGGAAGAACCGCTCCGCTGTCAAGGAGCGCGGCCTCAGCCTTCGCGAAACGGACAAACCGTGTGTCCGGATCCGTTTCATCTCTGGCCCTGACCATCAGCGCCTTATATTCTCCGAGAGCCAGGGCGTAAGCCAGATCGTCGTCAGCGCGTCGGTAGCTGTCCGTTCCGTACGACAAATGGCTGGTCCCGGACAGATCCGCGGGCTCCTCCGCAAAGACCGGAACCGATGTCAGCGCCATGACTGCCGCCAGAAGCACACCCCAAATTCTATGTTTCTTCATAATCTTCTCCTCCGCAAATGGCTGTTTGATCGTTTTCATGCTATGGCTTAATCATATTTTCGATGCGGTGACGCCATTCACACGCGGATCCTGCCCAGAACCTCGCCGATGGGCTCGCGGATGACGAGGTCGGCGGATTCGTCGCGGGTGGTGGCGGACTTATTGATCAGCACAAGGGAGTCTCCCCGGAAATAATCGATGAGCCCGGCCGCCGGATACACGACCAGCGAGGTTCCGCCGACGATCAGGCAGTCCGCCTCCCGGATCGCGCGGACCGCGCCGGAGATCACCTCGTTGTCCAGCCCTTCCTCGTAAAGAACGACGTCCGGCTTGATCGTCCCGCCGCATTTATCGCACTTTGGCACGCCCTTCATGGCTTTGAGCTGCGCTCCGTCAAAAAACTTATGGCACTTCATGCAATAGTTGCGGTGGATGCTTCCGTGCAGCTCGTAAACCGTCTTGCTTCCCGCCTTCTGGTGGAGGCCGTCGATGTTCTGCGTCACGACCGCGAGAAGCTTCCCGGCCGTCTCCAGCTCGGCGAGCTTTTTATGGGCCGGATTCGGCTCCACGTCAAGGATCAGCATCTTTTCCTTGTAGAAACGGTAGAATTCCTCCGGGTTCATCCGGAAAAAGCTGTGGCTGATGATGGTCTCCGGCGGATATTTATACTGCTGGTTGTAGAGACCGTCCTGCGAGCGGAAGTCCGGAATCCCGCTCTCCGTAGAGACGCCGGCCCCGCCGAAGAAGACGATTTTTTTCGACCGGTCGATGATCGCCTGAAGCTGCTGAACAGATGCCTCAAGATTGCCCATGGTTTGCTCCTTTCCCATTTCCAGTCCGGGTGCAGGGCACCCGATCCACGATATTTTTATGATTTTAGTCTATCATATCGGTCCGGCATATTCAATAGGCGGCCGAAAAAATATCGAACATTCGTTTTAATCCGTATCCCAGATTTCTTCAAAGCTGTCTGAAGCTTCCGTATGCGGGAGCTCCCAGCCCTCATCCCGGGACGCTCCGGCCGCCGCCTCTCCTTTGACGGGCTTCGGAGTGTTCTCCGGACCGGACGGCTCCGAAGCCGCGGTTCCCGTATCAGCCGCGTCTCTCCCCGCGGCCTTCTCGTCCGCGGGCACCGGGATCTCCTCATCCTCACCCGGCCGGTCAACGGAAATGCATTTGCCGAAGACAAGGACGCGGCGCACGCGGTCCGTGGTGCAGGTGGAAAGGGCCACGACCTTGTCCCGCTTCGCGACGGCCGTATGCGTGTCGATCGCCGACCGCGAACGCACGTACTGGGCCCACTTCAGAAAGCTCTTGTCGTTCTCAAAGTGGTAGGCGAAGACATCGGAGTCCGCCGGCTCCTCGAAGACGGAAAAGATCCGGTAACAAAATATGCCCTCCGGCGTATAAATCCAGAAATATGGATTCGCGTCGACGAGCGTCGGGTTCTCCAGCGCCTTCAGATCCGCGAACATGCTGTGGTCGTCCATCCGGTGTCCGTAGACGAAGGTCAGCGCGTCCGAGAAGTCCCCGGCATTGTTTTTATCCATAAAAATGGCTCCGCAGGGATTGCTTTCCCGGCGGAATGTGTGTGTCAGGTAAAAATCGTTGTTCGTTCCCTTGCATATGGGATAGTGGATGTGCGGAAGCGCGTCCACATGGATCCAGCCGACGATTTCCGGATTGACGGCCCGAAGTCCCGCAAAGTCCACGGAAAATGCCGCGGGGATTCCGGCGATGGTTCCCGGCTCCTCCGGACCGCCGGCCGCGGCGGCCTCGTCGCGGATCGGGACGATCTGCCGTTCTTTCTTTTCCCCGGTTTCCGCGCTCTCCGCTTCCCTCGAAGCGGCGGAGACGGCCGCATCTTTCGCCGTCTCCTCGACAAAGCTGTCCGCAAGCTTTTCGTATTCTTCTCTCGCGCCGGAGTAATTGTTCTGTATGGACAGAAGCTGACAGACAGAGAAGGTGAGGACGCCGACGGCGACGGTCAGGATCACGATCTCAAGCGGGCCGAAGCCCTTTCTTTTTTTCTTCTTTTTTTCAGTTTCCATAAGCAATCCATCCTGTTGCTCTGTTCGCAGTAACACAAAACCCTTCTCTGCGGGCCGGGAATAAACCGGAATGTCCCGCGGAAACAGGTTCCGCGGGACATTCCTTTAATACACAACCACGGCATTGCCGATCTGCAGATTGTTGTAGATGATCGCCATGGCGTCATACGGCGTATTCACGCAGCCGTGAGAGCCATTGGTTTTATAAATATCTCCGCCGTATTCCACGCGCCAGGGGGCGTCGTGGAGGCCGCGGCCGCCGTCAAAGGGCATCCAGAAGGACACGGGATTCTCATAGCCCTGGGAATCCATCGCGCCGAGGACCTTGTCGGTGACCTTCGCGTCGATGGCGAAGCAGCCGGGGATCGTGTGCGTGTCTTCCTCGGCCAGCGAGCCGGTGACCACCGGCGTGTCGACGATGAGCTCGCCGTTCTTATAGCACCAGAGATGCTGCTCGGCGATGCTGACCTCCACGTAGGTTCCGGTAAGGTCGCCGTTGTCCCAGCCCATGGCCCTGAACAACCAGACCGGCTCGCGCTCGCCGGTCGCGCCGGTGCGCAGCGCTTCCTGCAGATCCGCGATGGTCTTATCCTTGTTCGAGCACCAGCCGTAATCGCCGCCGTAGGGAATCGTGACGGTCTTGCCGCTGTGGGTCTTGAACTCCCGTGCCAGGCCGAAGGTGTCGTACTTGCGTCCCCAGGCGTAAACCAGGTCGTGCGCGAAGCTCTCATCGATCCTGACGGTCTTTCCGTCGTCGATGATGTGGCTCCGGGCGTCCGCGCCGGTCACGCGCTCCTTGTTCTCGCCGAAGACATAGGTTACATCGGCCGAGAGAATCTGATTCCAGGCCACAAGACGGGTGTTCAGGGTCTCGTCCGCCTTCGTTACCAGCGGATGCTCATAGCAGTCCTTCTCCTCAAGGTCGACCGACGCCGCCTTGCTGTCCGCCGCGGCTGCGACGGCCGCGACGGCCTTCTCAAGGTTCGGCTTCGCCCCCTGCGTCTCCGGGACGATGACTGCCTTCTCACCGCTTGTGTCGAGAACCGCATTTGTCGGCTCGACGACATTTTCCTTCGAAAACATCGGCAGGCCGGCCACGGAGCTCTTAAGGACTTCCCGATCCGTGCGCACCGTGAACTCCACCGTGCCGCCGGTCATCCGGAAGATGCTCTGGACCCAGTTCCAGCCGAGGTCCTTCTGCGCTTTCAGGAGCTTCTCCGTCCCGCCCTGATCGTCCACGGTGACGCCCAGCTCCTGCGCGCCAAGCGTTGCGGACAGGTCATTCCTGCCCTTCACCGCGAGGCTGTAATTCATCGCCTCCTCCGCCAGCAGCTTCCGGGCCTCGTCGGCGGTCTTGAAGGAGACGTCGTGCCCGTTGATCTCGCTGTGGATAAAGAAATGATCCTTAAAGAAATTGTCAAAATAGAAATACGCCCCGACGCAGGCCGCCGCGAGAACCGCCAGAATCACGCAGAAGATCAGCAGTCCCTTGTGCTTCTTCTTCGGCGGCTCCTCATCCTCGTCGTCCTCCTCGTCATCGACTCCTTCGTCCGACGGCTTCGGCTCCCCGGGGGCTTTCCACTGGTCGGCTCTGGCACGCGCCTCCTGGGCGCGGAGCCTTGCCGCGCGGGCAGCCTCCTCGGCAGCCTGGGCTTCGGCCTCCGCCTGCTTTGCGGCAAGCTCCTCATCGCCCACGGCAGCGGTCTCTTCCGCCTTTTTCATCGTATCGTCCATGAAAACCCTCCTTAAATACTGTTTTGACAAATGATAGCTTTCGCTTCGCTCAGGATTCTTCGTTCCTTACGGACAGCAAGCCTGCCGGCAGCTCTCTTCATTTGTCAATGACATCCTCAGCGGCCCTCGGCATCGAGCTTCGCGAGCAATTTATCAATGCTGACGAGCTTGACGCTGAGAACGAAGACGCGCGCCGCTTCGCTGAGCTCCTGCAGCGTCGGGAAGGAGGGCGCGATCCGGATGTTGGAATCGTGCGGATCTCTGCCGTAGGGGTAGGTCGCGCCGGCCTCGGTCAGCTTCACGCCGGCCGCCTTCGCCTTCGCCACGATCGCCTTCGCACAGCCCTCCATCGCCTCGAAGGAAATGAAATAACCGCCGTTGGGCGTGGTCCAGGTGCCGATGTCGCGGCCGCCCAGATCCCGCTCGAAGGTCTTCTCCACGATCTCGAACTTCGGGCGCATGATCGCGGCGTGGCGCATCATATGCTCCTTCATATTCGGAAGGTTTCCGAAGAAACGAACGTGCCGAAGCTGGTTCAGCTTGTCGTAGCCGATGGTCTGCGCCGTCATATATTTCTTGATGTCCTCCAGATTCCGCTTGGAGGCCGCGAGCGCGGCGATCCCGGAGCCGGGGAAGGTCACTTTCGAGGTGGAAATGAATTTATAGACCATATCCGGATTCCCGGCCTTGCGGCACTCGGCGAGGATCTCCAGGAGATAATCCTGACGCTTCGGGTCGTCGTAGAGATGATGGATCGAGTAGGCGTTGTCCCAGTAGATGCGGAAATCCTCCGCCGCCGGCGAAAGGGCCGCGAAACGGCGGACCGTCTCCTCCGAGTAGGTATATCCCTGGGGATTCGAATATTTCGGCGTACACCAGATGCCCTTGACCGCCGGGTCATGGTTGACATATTCCTCGACAAGATCCATGTCCGGCCCGTTCGGGGACATCGGAATGTTGATCATCTCGATCCCGAAGAATTCCGTGATGCGGAAATGCCGGTCGTAGCCGGGCACCGGGCAGAGGAACTTCACCTTGTCCAGCTTGCACCAGGGCGTCGAGCCGCATACGCCGTGGGTCATGGAGCGGGCGACCGTGTCAAACATGATATTTAAGGAAGAATTCCCGAAGATGATCATGTTTTCGGGATCGACCTCGGACATCTGGCCCATGAGGCGCTTGGCTTCGGGGATGCCGGTCAGGGTTCCGTAGTTCCGGCAGTCCGTGCCGGTCTCGTCGTTAAAGTAGCTCTGCGCGTACAGAACGTCCATCATCTTGTGAGAAAGCTCCAGCTGGGCTACCGAGGGCTTGCCGCGGGACATATCGAGAGCGAGCCCCTCCTCCTGCACGGCCGCATAGGCCTTCTCCAGCACCGCCTTGCGGACAAGCAGCTCATCACGGTTCATTTTCAGATAAGATTTCATCGTCGCTTCCTCCTTCCGTTTATTCGTTACATTTTACGACAAGGACAAATGTCTGTCAACTACCGAACGAAGGTTGGGTTTTTGTTCCTCCCCCCGATTTTCATGCCATTTCCTGATAGCGTTTCATCAGCAAAGCGACACAGTCGGCTTCGGTAAAGTTCTTGACGGGGAAGCCATAGGCAGCCATGACGGCGCGGTCATTTTTCTGATGGGCGGTGAGAACTTCCGGATAAAGGTACATATGTTCACCGTAGATGTCCGCAAAAGAAGCTTCCGGATAAAGTTCCCGCGCTTCAAGAATACCTTTGGCGGTCTTTTCGATGGCAGTTTTTTGCTCCGGTTTCGGATCCGGCCAGGGGAAATTGTTGTAAACGATATCCTTGCTGTATCGATAATCGCTTTTCAGCCGTCCGCAGACCGCCCGCATCCAGGCCATATGGACGTTGGATGTCAGGATGCCGAAATGGTAGAGGGTCGCGTCGGGAATCAGTTTTACCAGATTGCTGCACAGAATGTCCGGTGTCATAAAGCCCATAGGAACATACCTGCGACGTTCCGAAGAAACTTCCGGAATAACAATATATGTCCCTTTTGGCATATTTTCCACATGGAATCGTGTCGGCTTGTCCGCAAGCTTCACCGTCCCGGCGCTCGGGCTTGCAAGACGATACTCCCGAACCGCCTGCACACGCTTCATGCAGAGAGGCATTTTCAAAAGCTGCGCTGGAGGACAGTCCCCGAGCCATAAACAGTAACGCGGATTCCGGTTAATGAACTCGACCGAACCATACCACTGCTTGAAAAACGGAGCCGCGTCAGGCTCTTTACGAAGAAATTCCTCCATCTCCTCTTTTGTAAACAAATAATTCCCGCCATCGATGGGCTTGTTGCCGATCCCGATTTCCGGAACATCGCAAACAGGTTCAGCCCGACTGTCTACAAACACATCCTCCCCAGCCATCAGATACCCATTGATATGGGACGCCTCTATTACCTTATTTCCGTCATAGATCCTTCGCTTGCGCTCTGCATGACCCATCGAGAATCCGACGATCACACAATGTACATGCGCCTTCTGGCTGGCCTCGCTATCCCAAATGAATGTGCGCCAAGCGAAGTCGATAGTAACGCCATAACGGCGAATCAATGGCTCCCAAATAGAAGAAACTTGTTCTCCTTGGGTAATGCTATTCGTGGATACTAATGCTGCCTTTATCGACGAATTGATCTGCATCATCTGAGCCGCCTTGAAATACCAGGCTGCGACATAATCAACTTTACCCGCAGTCTTGTATGGCTTACCCTTTTCATCGATGAGCACAGATAGCATATCCTGCTTCTGGCTCTCATTCTGAATTGAATACCCCAGGAACGGCGGATTACCCATGATGTAGTTCAACTCGACAGCCGGAATCACCTCATTCCAGTCCATCCGGAGCG
>CACZBB010000052.1 GCA_902779245.1 uncultured Lachnospiraceae bacterium
ATTATAAAGGTGTCGTTCGCTATAACGGGGTAGAATATGACGGGATTCATGAATCTCTGGTCAGTGAAGAAGATTGGGATAGAGTTCAGCAAGTTCTCGCTTCTCATATTAATGGCGAGCGGACGCTTAAGCATCCACACTTCCTGAAAGGCTTAGTTTACTGCTGGAATTGCAAATCCAGAATGGTCGTGACTCACGCGAAAAGTCATACAGGGAATGTATATCCATATTTTATATGCGCCGGAAGGCATCGAACAAAATCCTCAAGGCAGACATGCAAGATGCGCTCTATACTAATTGACGAAGTCGAATATCAACTTGAAAAGATATTCGACAACTACACGATAAAGCTCGACGATAGACTCTTACTGGAAGCACAAATTCAAGGTTTCATTAATAAAGAAAACGAGAAATTCAAGACCGAGTTGGATGCATTGCGCCGAGAAAAGGAAAAGATTGAACATAAACAGGAAAAGCTGCTTGAGGCGCATTTTAACGACGCTATTCCTATGAGCTTAATGAAGCGCGAGCAGCAAACCTTATCCAAACATCTTGCGGCTATTGAACACGAAATCAGCGTCCGCAGCACTACGTTTGATAATATCCTCAAGAACTTATCTCTCGCCTTCGATCTCCTCGAGGACTGTGGAAGGACTTATCGAAGGTCGAACGACAACATTAAAAAGCTCATGTGCCAGGCTATATTTAAGAGAATCTGGATACATGAAGATGGGACAGTAACCACAGAATTTACAGATATCTACAAGAATATCGTCGGCCCTATTGAGAGAGATTTGATTAATCAGAACATAAAATCAGCGTCTGCCGAAACAGACGCTGATTTTATCGACAAGTTACTCAAATCCTACTCAAATTTTTTTGGGCAGGGTTTGAATAACGAACTTTTGGTGGACCTGGCGGGAATCGAACCCGCGTCCGAAAGCCTCTCCCTCAAAGCATCTCCCATCACAGCCATTCCTTTTACATTCCCTCACCCGCGCGGCGAATGACGTCCTCACAGGATCAGTAGCTTCATCTTACGCCTGACAGCTCAAAGCTTTGCCGCCATCGTTTCCCGCGATGATGACGTAAGTGACCGAACGCGCGGGTGCGAACGGGCTTACGGGCGGGCTATTACGCCGCCATTGCAAACTGTCTATTGTCTGCGTTTAATTTTAATGTCCGGTTGGTACGCGGTCCGGGCCGCGGATGGCTTCCTTGACTTCAAAACCCCCGTCGAAACCAGTACAAGCCCTGGTTTTTTCGGACAATTCAGGCGTTTTCCGCGCGAATTTCCGTGCAAACATTAGAACACTTTTTCCGACAAATGTCAAGATGATTTTTGGTTCGGTTTTGGGCCCGGATGTGACACTTGTAAGATCACTTCACCGCCCAGAATCCCGCCTGAAGGTATGAGGCCCACAGGAGGTTCACGGACCGGAAGCCGCATTGCTTAAGAAGCGCCAGATGCTCCTCAATGGTGATCGGAAAAACCTCCGTGCCCCTCCGCGCAAGATGCATTTGTATCTCCTCGGGAGAAGCTCCGTGGTCCGCAAGAAACTTCGACCAGCGCCGAAGAGCCAGTGCCTCGCTCTCCGGAGAATTCATTTGTATATTTTCAAAGGTAACGAAGATCCCGCCTTCCCTGAGGGCGCGGCGGCACCGGCGGACAGCCGCTTCCCGCTCTTTCGGCCGGAAGTAATGATGGCACTGGATGGCGGTCACGATATCGAATTCTCCGTCAAACGGAAGCTCCTGTGAGGGTATGCCGAAAAACCGGACATCCCGCCCCGAAAGCTTCTGCCGCGCGACGTCCAGCATGGCCTCCGACGGATCCGAAAGCGTAAGGCGCGCGCCCGGAATCTCCTCCAGCGCCCGCACCGCAAGCGTCCCGGTACCGCAACCCGTATCCAGCCATCTCGGGCTTTCAAGGTTTAAGGCCCGCACAAGATCGATCACCTGCGCGTGATACTCCCTGTAATACGGCAAAACGGAAGCAATCCGCGCATCGTAGATTTCTGAATTGTACGCCGCTTTATTATCGCTCATGCTGCTCCTTCGTTTCTGACGCGCATTCTCTGCCCCCGTCATTCCCTCTCAAAACCAAGGTATCTCGTGCCCTGGAAGGTCAGCTTTCCCTGATCGCCTTCGGCGAGCATTCCGTATTCATAATCATTGACCTCCAGTTCCAGCCGCGTCCCCTTCTCCAACTCGAAGGTGGCAAAGTAGCGGGTCCTCGCCGACGACCCCATACGCATGCCGGCGGTGCTTCCCGCGTGCCCGCCGCTCATACCGGAAACATTCATCCGCTTGGTAACCACCCGGGCCTCCACGGTCAGCTTCGCGGAATGGTTGTTTTTGTTCCAGACATAGATGCCTCTCCCGATCGCAAACACGAGGATCGCAACAAAAATCACAACCAAAACCACCATAAACGTATTGAATCCGCCAAAATTAAAATCCTGCATCTGCCTTTACTCCTTTCTTTTCATTGCCCGGAACCCGTGAACGCGCTCTCTCTCCGGCAGGTCCGGCCGTAGAACGGGAAAAGCGCAAAGCCTCCTTGCAAGTAAAACCAAAAAATCCTGATCTTTATTATAACACATTCTTCCCGGAACCGGATAATAAATATGCTTTCGAAGGCACAATATCTGCGAATAACCGCTGCTGTTCACACCCGAGCCGGACACTCGCCCTAAAGGACGAGCTGCGCGTCGCTGTCCGGCTGCGGGCTGGGTACGCCTTCGTTACTGTGAACGGAGTGAACCGTAAGAATAATCGGTTACGTGAACCGCAGCGAATATAAAAAGGCCGCGCGGATCAGATTTCTGTCCATACGCGGCCCGATGAAACAGTATTTTATTCTTCCACTACCTCGACATATTCCGGCAGGGTGTAGAGCTTGAAGCTGAAGGCGTCCTCGTCAAAGAAGACCTTGCCGGTGAACTTGACATGGGTCGTATCCGCAGGATACGCTTCCTCCTCGGCGCCGACGATGACGAAGGTCGTACCAATTCTGGAACTGCCCTCCGGCTCCTTCTCGCCGATGCTGTAGCTCATGCCCTTCGCGAAATTGATGACCTCGCCGTCGATCGAAACGACCTCGCCCGTAGCTTCGCCGTTCTGAATCGCCTTGGAAAGCGTCTGCATCGCCTCGAAATCACCGTACGCGACCGTCTTGGTCGGATTCGCGAGATCCGCGGCCGTAAGAGCCTTCGGGTCTGCCGCCGCGGCCACAGAGCTCGTTGTCGCGGCAGAGCTTGTCACGGCCGAGGAGATCGTCGCCGTACTCGCAGGTTTGCTGGATGTCGTGGCGGCCGCCTGGCTGCTCGAAGAGCCTCCGCAGGCTGTAAGAAGCATCGCGCTCATCATCACACCGACAGCAAAAACCGTAATCTTCTTCATTGTATATACCTCCCTGTTAAACATGGCCGATGCGCATCCCGTCAGAAGCCCAGGATGCGCCCGCGGGAACTCCCGCCGGCCCGCTGCGTAAAACAGGGGTAGTATACCACTTTCTGTGTTTTTGTCAACAGGCAATTCCTCATGGCCGGATTACTGTTCACGCATGGTTCACGCATGCTCTGCCATTCAGCAACAGGCAGTAATGCATCAGGCAACAGGCCTGTCATTCTGAGGCCGTCAGGCCGAAGAATCTCGTCAAGAGCAGACACTTTCACATGATGCAGAACTGCCGTTCTCTTCTATTTTCCGATATTCCCGGTACACGTAGTTGTCCGCTCTGGCGGCTCTTTCGCACATAAAGCCGTACGCCTGGTCGCGGAGGACCCTGCGGGCTTTTGCGTTCGAGAGCGCCGGGTCCGGATAGAAGGGCTCGGAAAATGTCACCGTAATGCACGGCCAGAGATTTTTAAAAATTTTCCGTTTCCGGTAGGTAGTGACAAATGCCACGATCGGCAGGTTTTGCTTCACCGGGTACGAGAAGCTCGCGTCGGCAAATGGCCGGATCCCGGTATACCAGGGCCAGATGTGAGCCTCCGGATAGATGCCGATCGTGCGTTTCTGCTTCGCGCGGAGCTCCAGCGCCTCCATCATTTCCCGGAACCGCGCAAGATTATCCGAAAGCGGCATCCCGCCCAGCATTTGCACGATATGGCTGATGCCGGGGATGGAAAACGCGTCGGGTCCGGTCAGGATATGCGCGCGCTGCGGAAATGCCGCGAGCGCCGGAATATACGCGTCCATCATGGCTTGGGTATGGTTTCCGTACATATAATAGCCGGTGCCGCGAAGCTTCTTTAAGGCTTTCCGGTTTTCGAACCGCAGGCCGAAACCGATTTTCGCTATGAGCCAGACGATCGGCGTGGCGATCACGCGGTAAAGAAGAAACTCCGCGATCAGCCAGAAGGGATTTCGATGCACATAGCGGAATTTTTCCGGCAGAGCCTTCGTCTTGATATTATTCCCCGCAAAATCATCGTGCAGCTCATCCGTATAATACACAATCTTCGGCTTCATAATACACCCGCATCCTCGTCAGCCCCATCCTGCATCTGCCGCCGCACCCTTGCATTTGTCTCGATGATCATCTGCTCCATGCGGTCCATGCACTCGTCGTAATCAAACTGCTTCGTAAAGCCAAGGTAGTCGCGATAGCGGGCGGTCTTCTCCTCGGGATGCTCCAGCCAGTAATCAATCTTATCCGCAAGATCCTGGCTGTCGTTGCATTTGAAAAGATTCTTTTCATCAAGCGCGAAGAAGCGCGTGGCGCTGCGCGGGGAATCGGAGATGACCGGCACGAGTCCGCAGGAGATCGCCTCGAGGCAGGAGATCGCCTCGATCTCGACCTCCGCCGGATGCACGTAAAGATCCGACGCGCAGATCACGCGCACAAGCTGCTCACGCGAAAAGAACCGGAAAATCGGGTGGTGCGGAAGCTTTTTGGCAACCGAGAGCGCCTTCAGCTCATTTTCAAGCGGTCCAGCCCCGGCGAAGATCAGCTGGATCTCCTCCGCGTGCCGGCTCTTTACGGCCGCCTCGATCAGCACGCGGTGAGACTTTTCCTTGCTGTAGCGCCCGGTGAAGAGAATCAGCTTTCGGCCCTCCAGCTTGGCCGGACGGCGGACGCGCCGGGACGTAAAGCTCCTGGAGACGCCATTGGAGATCACATACGCCTCGGCCACGGGCTTCCCGTACTGCTCAAAAACCTCCCGGATAAACTGCGTAGGATAATGGATCGCATCCACATACCGATAGAACCGGTTATAGAAAAACTTATAGGTCAGCGTATTGGCGATCCGGCTGTCCTTCATATGAATATGGCTCGTGAAATTCTCCGCCTGGCAGTGAAATCCGGCGCTGACGGACAGTCCCAGCTTTTTCGCCAGATGAAGGGCCTTTCGTCCCAGGGCAAAAGGCATCATGATGTGGACATGGTCGACGCCGTCAAAGGCCGCGAGGATCACCTTCTTTTCCCCCTTCGCGATCACAACATCATTCTTCGCGACATAGCCATTGAACGGACCGAGATTGAGCGTTCCGACAACGTAATATCCCGGTAGATCTTTCTTGTCTGCGTCCGGGCAGATCACGCGCACCTCGTGTCCCCGTGCCCGCAGAGAACGGATCAGATTCATAGCGGCGATGGTGGTGCCATTATTTTCCTCGCCAAGAACATCACAAACCACACAGATAACCATAGCTTCCTCCCTGTGCAAGACCTTAAAACTTTTAAAGTATAGCAAAAAAACAGCCTCACCTCAATAGGTTTATGTTTCATTGAGCCTGCCGCTGAACGAAATTTAGTGAAAAAAAAACTGCCGTGTCCGCCACGGCAGCTTTTTTACAATTTTTCTTGTCTTACTGTTTCTTCATCTCAAAGTAAAAGATTCTCTTAACGTCTTTGGAGGCGAGGTAGGGATAGATGTCATCCATCTTGATGTCGTGATAGCTACCCTCGACATAGCGGTCAACGAGCTTGGTCAGAGCCTCTTCCCCGACAAACGGCACGCACTGAAGATAAATATCGTCCGTCCCCGGGGTCTCGTCATTGGCCGTAAGGGATTTCTCAAAAAGGACACGGCAGTCCGCCTCGCTCATGAACGGCAGAAGGGAGGCAAGCTCGATATCCTTGAACGCCTCGTCCCCGGCGATCACGCTCTCTGCGATCTCATGAATCTCATCTTCCTTCATATACGGAAGCATCTTCGCCAGTCTGTCCGCCTTTTTCTTCTGGCTCGCCTTCTGGGCAGCCGCTTCGCGGGCGGCGTTGATCGTCTGTCCGGCCGTATTGAACGCGGCGGCAATCTTCTCGCCAAGGGACTTGAAGGAAGCCTCGATCTCCTTCGTATCAACCTCAAAGCCCTTCTCGGTCTTCTTAAAGAATCTCGAATCGGCTTTCTTTCCGCCTTCGCAGCCATTCTCTTCCCCGGCCGGGGTCTCCTCGGCGTTTTCCGCGGCTTCCGCCGTCTCCTCGGCGGCTTCTTCCGCAGCTTCCGCCGTCTCCTCGACCGCCGCCGACTGCTCCGTCACATTTTCCACAGCCTCAACAGCCTCTTCCAGCTTCTCGGCAACTTCCACCACGGTCTCTTCAAAAACCTTGTTCTCTTCCATGATAAATCTCCTTTCCTTTTCCCAATCTCCGACTCGCAGGCTGCCGCTTTCCGGCCCGTCAGCTTCCAAAGCGGCTTTCCAAAAGCTTCTTCTCTCCGCTCGTGAGGACGGCCAGAAAGTCTTCCGTCACCGGCACGTCCAGCGTGCCGTCCCGGATGGCCATGAGGATCCGCATCCGCTCACTCGGAGAAAACTGGTAGAAAACATTTGTCAGATCCGTCCGGATCCTGCCGGTCAGAATCCCGCGGATAATGAAATCCCGGTCATGCCCCGCGAAGATGTTCTCCGAATCAATTTCCGGCTCCTCATCAAGACAGAGGATTTCTTCAAAGCTTACGCCAAAGATCTTCGACAGCGTGATCAGCGTATCGATGGACGGCGCGGACTGGCCGTTCTCCCAGCGGGAAAGCGCCTGGCGCGTCACGCTGAGCCTTTCGCTCAAAGCGTCCTGCGAGAGTCCCTGGCTGAGCCGAAGCTCCTGAATTTTCTTTCCGACACGGACGAAATCGATCATGTATGTCTCCTTCCGTGAAGCTATTATAAAGGCAAATATCCCCGAAAGTCACGCAAGCATCGCTTGCAGATTCTAAAGAAAGAATTAAGAAAATATAAGCAGATTTTTTCATACAATTGTCCGGGCGCGGTTTTTCTGCCGGACACGCGCCAGGCCAGGGAGCCTGCGGAATTTCTTCCTTATATATTTTTGATCTTGAATTCCCGCTCGGCTTCCCGCCGAAGATCCTTCTTGGCGATATCCGCGCGTTTGTCATAGAGCTTTTTGCCCTTGGCAAGGCCGATCTCAACCTTCACAAGGCTTCCCTTCAGGTATACCTGGAGCGGCATCAGCGTAAAGCCCTTCTCGCGGATCTTCTCGCCGAGCTTCCGGATCTCGCTCTTGTGAAGCAGGAGCTTCCGGGTTCTAAGCGGATCCCGGTTAAAGATATTTCCCTTCTCATAGGGAGAAATATGCATCCCGACGATGTTCATCTCCCCGGTGCGGATCTCCACGTAAGCCTCCTTGATGGAGCAATGGCCCATGCGGATCGACTTGACCTCCGTACCGCAAAGCGAGATCCCCGCCTCATATTTTTCCAGAATAAAATATTCATGGTAAGCCTTCTTGTTGTTCGCGATCAGCTTTACCGAATCCTTCTTTTCCATAATAACCTCAATATGTCGTATCAAATCTCTTTCACTGCCCGGAACCTTCAGTGTGCGCAAAAGATACGGTCAAAACCCCGCCGCGCAGCGCTCTTTTCCGATCTCACGGATCGTTCCGCTCCGATACCTCCTGGACGCCTTCGCCTTCCCGAACGTCCACCGCCGTCGCCTCCCGGACCGGCGGGTAGGGAGCTGCCGGCGGACAGGGGCGCAAAGGCTCGGCCGCATCCGCGGCGGTGGGTGCATTTGCCGAGTGACGGCCTGGAGCTCTCCGTGAGGCAAATGGCGCCGGTCCGCCTTTTTTCCACGCGCGAAAGACCATCAAAAGGAACGCCGCGAGCGTCAGGTCAACGATCAGATAAAAAACCGGCATAAGATTGTTCCGCTGCCAGGCGACCATCATATAGACGGACAAGACCGCGTCCAGCCCGGCGAAGACCGCGCCGACGAGGGCAAATTCCCGCTTCCGGTCAACCAGAAAGGCCATGCTGCCCGCCACCAGCTTCAGAAAAAAACCGGCGATCTGCAGGTAAAGCGACCGGGCGACGGGAGAATCGGGAGCCGCGTTGAGCGCCGTCAACGCCTGAAAGATCAAAAAAACCTCCATAAAACTCCAGAAAATATAGAAGCCGCCGGTGAATTTCAGAAACAGTTTCATGAGGACCTCCTTAAGCGCTGCGTAAACAACTGTATTTTACTTCATTTTTCTGTTTTCGTCTACTATTCCAGCTGGAATTCGACGGTTCTGCTCTCGAGATCGGCAGCAAGCACGCGGACGCGGACCTTGTCGCCAAGGCGCAGGATCCGGCCGGAAAGCCTCCCGACCAGCGCCATTTTCTCCTCGTTGAAGCTGTAATAATCGTCACGCAGGGAGATCGCGCGGACAAGTCCTTCGACGGTATTGGGCAGCTCGACATATACGCCCCAGCTCGTGACAGAGGAAATAACGCCCATGTAGGTCTCGCCGATGTGCTTTTGCATGTACTGCGCTTTTTTCAGATTCTCCGTCTCGCGCTCCACCTCGGCCGCCCTCCGCTCCGTGCGCGAGCATATTTCCGCGACATCGGGAAGAATCGACGCGTAATGCTGCAGCTTCCGTCCATCCAGATTTCCGGACAAATGCTCGTGGATGATGCGGTGGATCTGCAGGTCGGGGTAGCGCCGGATCGGAGAGGTAAAATGCGTATAATATTTTGCGGCCAGTCCGAAATGCCCCTCGCAGGCGGGAGAATAGTGCGCCTGCTGCATGGCGCGAAGGAGCAGGCGGCTGAGCATTTCCTCCGCCGGATGGTCGCGCAGGTTTTTCTGGGCTTTCTGAATCTCTTTGGGCGTAATCTTCTGCCGAAGCTTCGTGACCGGGATCCCCTGCTCCCGCATCATGCCCAGCACGTTCTCGATTTTGTCCGGGTCCGGCTCGCCGTGAACACGGTAAAGGAAGGGGATATCCGCCCTGTAGAAGGCCTCCGCGACGGTTTCGTTGCAGGTCAGCATGAAGTCTTCGATCAGCTCGGTGGCGCAATTGGACGATTCCGCGGCCACCTCCACGGGAACGCCGCCTGCGTCCAGCCGGATCTTCGCCTCCGGAAAATTAAAATCGATGGCTCCGCGCTGCCGGCGGAGCTGGCGAAGGCGCTTTGAAAGGTCGTGCATCCGCCAGAGCATCGGCAGATAGTCACTGTAGCGGTCCATAAGATCCTCCGGCTCTTCCTCAAGGATCGCACGAACGGCCGGGTAGGACATCCGCTCGCCGACCCGGATAACGCTTTTAAAGATCCGGTGGGAAAGCACCCGTCCTTCCGGTGAAATCCGCATGAGAACCGTAAGCGCCAGCCGGTCCTCGCCTGCGTTCAGGGAGCAGATACCGTTGGAAAGCCGTTCGGGGAGCATCGGAATGACGCGGTCCGCGAGATAGACCGAGGTTCCGCGCTTCTGCGCTTCCCGGTCGATGGCAGAGCTTTCCTTCACGTAATGAGCGACGTCGGCGATATGAACACCCAGCATATAATCATCCCCGTCCAGGAACAGGGAAACCGCGTCGTCCAGATCCTTCGCGTCCGGCCCGTCGATCGTGACGATCTGCCACTCGCGAAGATCTTCGCGGTCATAAAGCTCGTGGGGAAGCACCTCCTCCGGAATGCGCTCCGCCTGCATAAGAACCCGGTCGGAGAATTCCATGGGGAGATCCATCGCGCGGGCGATGGCGAGAATGTCCGTCCCCGCCTCCTTCGCGCTGCCAAGCACCTCCAGGATTTCCCCGGACGGAAGCTTCCCCTTTCCGCCGTAATGGCCGATGCGGACAACCACCTTATCGCCGGGCTGTGCGCCGGCGGACTTTGCCCGCTCAATCAGAATATCGCTGGAGAACCGCAGATCGTCGCAGCGGACAAAAGAAGCATTCTTACGCCGATGATAGGTGCCGACGACCTCCTTCATCCCTCTTTCCAGGACCTTTCTGATGACGCCCTCGCGGCGGCGGCCGCCGTGATCGGGCAGAACGAGGACCTCCACACGGTCCTTGTGAAGCGCTTCTCCGACACAGGCGGACGGGATAAAGATATCCTCCGTAGAATCGCTCCCCTCCTCGGGCACGACAAATCCAAACCCCCGGGTATTTCCCGTGAAAATTCCCCGCACGATTTCCTGCTTTTTGGGCGAACCCGCGCGGAATATCTTTTTTCTTCCATGAAACACAGACATATCTCTTTTTTCCTTCCGGACTTCCAAATATTCAGGATAAACGGGCATACATAGTTCGCGCTCTGTGCCGCCATGTATAAAAGGTTCCCTGCTCACACCCGCCGGACACTTGCCCTAAAGGACGGGCATCGCGTCGCTGGAATCAACAAAAAAGCCCCTGCACCTGCAGGGGCTTTTTTGCGCGTGTCCGTTTATGCGTTGAGGAACTGCATGGACAGAACAATAGAAAGGACAAAGAAGACAACCGCCATAATCTTCGTCGCCTTCACAAGTCCGCCCTCCATGGAACGGCCCTTATTCTGTCCCCAGTATGTGTCCGCGGCGCCGGCAATCGTGCCGAGACCCGCTGCCTTGCCCTCCTGCATCAGAACGAGCACAACAAGACCGATACAGTTGATAACATAAATAATGGTAAGAATAATTTTTAAGATCTGCATAATGCACCTCTCCAGACAAGCTAGATGCTATTCTACCACGCAATTCCAAAGACCGCAAGAGGAAAATTTCAGGTTTTCGTAACTTATCTTTTCTTATAGAGAAGCAGCTCCGGATTTTTTCCTCCCGCCTCATAGGTACTCACCAGGATAAAATCCATATTGGCGAGTACCCCGAAGCAAAACTCTCCGGTCATCTCCGATTCCAGCTGGGTGCCGAGGTAGGTGGTCTGGTCATCAAGGAACCTGATCTCCGCCCCATTCGGAAGGCGGTACGCGAGATTGACGTATTTCCCGACGAGGGCATTCAGCGTTTCCACCTTCGGCATCCCCTCGATATGCAGGTCGTTGATCTCTTCGATCAGCTTCTTCTTAAACGCCTCAAACTGCCCGCCGTCTCCAAGCTCCTCATAGCGTCTCCAGTAATCCAGCTTCGGGAGCTCCTGCTTAAGATAGGCGCGGGCCTGCTCCTCCGGAAAATTTTCATTTGCCATGTTCCGCACACAGACCTCGATCAGCTCATCCAGATCACTATACGTGTACGTCCCGTCCGCGTAGCACCATTGGCAGTAGCTTTCGTTGAGAGAGCCATCCGCGTTTCTGCCGATAATCTCGTCCTCCAGCGGCATCCCGCAGCATTGGCAGATGAGCTTCCTTGGGGATCCGAGTAAGGTGTTGATGGAAACCTTGAAAAGGTTTGAGAGAAGCTTCAGGGTTTCCGTGCCCGGCACGGTTTCACCGTTCTCCCAGCGCGAGACCGCCTGCCGGGTCACGAAAACCTTCCCCGCCAGTTCTTCCTGCGACAGACCGCTCTTTTTTCTAAGCTCATAAATAACATCCTTCGTTTCCATAAGAAGCACCTCCTCGGTTGGTTGTTCCTGTTTCCATTCTATCACACCTTCACCAAAAATCACGCAACTGCCCGTTGCATAAAGCCAAAAGCCTGCTGCTGCCAGGCGAGGCGGCTCGGGTGTAAACATAACAATTGATGTGAGCACGGCAATTATATTTGGAAGCTTGCAGTGTGCCGGAGGCAATGTTATAGTAAAAAGGCGTTCCGGCTGTTTTCTGTACGCTGAGGCGTGTCATCGTCCGAAGGACGATTTTATCGCAAAACGTCTTTGTTGCTGTGAACGGAGTAAAATGTAACAAGCTGTGAAAGGATGACCGCGGAATGTGGTTTAAAAATATTTGGAATTCAATTAAAACAAATTTAAAAAGAAGAAAGGGCGACGCGGCAGTGGTCTGCTGCCTGCTGTTGATCGCGCTGGTTTCCGTGGCTTTCGCCGTCTCGTCGAGATCCGTGGCACGTCAGGGGGAAGCCGACCGCTCGGCCCAGACGGAGCGTGAAGGTGAATGGAGCGGGCGGCCGGAGTCCGGTGACGATGGGCATGAACCCGGCGGCAGCACGGTACCCGCAGGCGGAGAGGATGGATCCGGAGACAGGGCAGCATCCGTATCCGACAAAGGGGAGAGAGAAACCCGGCCCACCGACAGCGGACGGACGGCTTCCGGTGAAGGAGAGGCTCCCACCCCCGAGCCTGTGTGCGTTTCTTCCGCGACGCTCGGCGCGACGGGAGACATTCTCCTCCACATGGCCGTCCTCGAAGCCTTCTCCGTCGGCGAAGGCTTCGACTTTTCTCCTGCCTTTACCGAGGTCGCGCCGTACTACCAGAGCGTCGATCTCATGGCTGCCAATCTGGAAGTCCCGCTGGTAGATCCCGCCGACGGCTATGCATATTCCGGCAATCCATTTGCCAGCCCGGACGCGATCGCCGCAGCCCTCAAAAACGCCGGCGTCGACATTTGCCTGACCGCAAACAACCACACATACGACGCGGGCCATTACGGGCTGATCCGGACGCAGCAGGTGCTGGAAGGGCTCGGGCTCGGGCGTGTGGGCACGCGGAAGAGCGAGGACGAATCCTTCCTGACTGTCCGGGATGTCAACGGCATCCGGATCGGGATGGCCTGCTGGACCTACGAGACCGGCGCCGATGAGTGGTGCGAAAAGACCCTGAACGGGATCGGAATTCCCGAGGCGGATGCCCGGCTCATCAATTCCTTCTGCTTTGAGCGGCTGGAGGAATTCTACGGGGACGCCGAAGAGACGCTGCGGCTGATGGCCGGTCAGGGCTGCGAGGCGACGGTATTTTTCATCCACTGGGGGGATGAATATGAGGATCTGCCAAATGCGCTCCAGCAGGAGATCGCGCATCGGCTCTCGGCTCTCGGCGTGGACGTGATCATCGGCGGGCACCCGCACGTCGTCCAGAAATACGAGGTTATCGAGAATGCCGACGGCCATCGGACGGCGGTGCTGTATTCCCTGGGGAACGAGCTGTCGAACCAGCGGAAGGAGTATATGAGCGGCGACGGCTTCCGGGGGTACACGGAGGACGGCGTGATCTTTATCGTCCGCTTTGACAAATACGACAACGGTGATGTGCGGCTCGGGGATACGTTCGCCATCCCGACCTGGGTCGAGCAGGCCGGCATCTTCCGGATCGTGCCTCTTGATCCCGCCAAGAGTCCCGAAGAATGGCCGGCGTACAATAAAGCTCTGGCGATGGAAAGCTACCAGCGGACGACCAGCCGGCTGTGGGGATAAATTAAGAGGATGCGCGTTTCTGGTCACACGGTGACCAGAAACGAAGGCGTTTTGCAATGAAATCGCCCTGCGGGCGATGGCACGCCTCAGTGTACAGAAAACAGTCCAGTGG
>CACZBB010000053.1 GCA_902779245.1 uncultured Lachnospiraceae bacterium
ATAGGAGCGTCCCGGAAGAAACTGGCAGATCCCAGCGTGCCTCCGGGACGTTTTTTTTGCCGCTGCCGAGGCGCGTCCGGACCGGTCCGGACGTAAAAAGTCAGGTATCATTTTGAGGACGAAATTTTCATGGGTATTTGACACTTGAATCCTTAACTCGATTGTTTACGAAAACGGAATTTGATGGTAAGATAGAAAGAAGCAGGTTATTTTTCGCCGGGAGAACCTTGCGGATCAGACAGGGAGTGTTCATGCTTATGAAGAAGAAAAAAAAATCCGGCACTGATTGCCGCGCTTATTCTATTTGCCGCGGCGATCGGCATAGCTGTTTTCTATACGGCGCTTCAAAACCTTCCGAACAGCCGGAAGGCCAACCTCTCCGCGTATTATCATTTGAAGGAAGACGGAGAGATCGGCCTTGTCTGCGACGGCCGGGTGAGCGCGGCGCCGGCGAGAAGGATCGAAGGGAGGCTGTACCTTCCCTGCGCTTTCTTCAAGGAAATGCCGGCTCTGGGGCTTTTCTATGACGCGGCGGATCATCTTCTGATCCTCACGCGCCCCGAGGAGGTCGTGACGGTGCCGGCGGACGGAACGGACGAGGCGTTCCTCCTGAAAAATGAGATTCCCTACGTGTCGCTGGATTTTGTGAAGGAGAACTGCCCCGCGGCGGCGGAGGTCACGGCGGATTTCGCCGGAGATCCGGAAAGCGTCAGCCTGCGGACGGCAGCGGAGTATCGGGAAGCCGCCGTCGCGGCCGACGGCGCGGTGCTGCGGACGGGATCCGGGATCCGGAATCCGATCCTTGCGGAGCTGCCCGGAGGAACGAAGGTCCGGGTGCTTCCGGACGAGAGCGCGGAGGAGGGCTGGACGGCAGCCGTAAGCGGCGGTTATTCCGGCTTTCTGAAAACCGAAGAGCTCTCCGAGGTCCGGGACGCAAGAGAGGAACTGCCGAACGCGCAGGAATACACGCACCTTCTCTCGGAACGCAGGATCTGTCTCGCGTTCCATCAGGTCACCGACCAGGCCTCGAACGACGCGCTTCCGGAGTATATCAAGGCGGTTTCGGGCGCCACGGATCTGGCGCCGACCTGGTTTTTCCTCGATTCGGGGGAGGGGGAGGTCTCTTCGCTTTCCGACGGCAAGTATGTCAGGCGCGCCGCGGAAAAAAAGCTGGGCGTGTGGGCCGTATTTAACGATTTTGACGGTCAGGCGGGCAGCCGCGCGACCGGCGAGGCGCTTTCGAGCTATCGCCGCAGGGAAAAAATGATCCGCACGGTCACAGAGGGCGTTCTCAAAGCCGGCGCCGGCGGGATCTGCATCGATTTTGAAAATGTCACCGCCTCGAGCGCGGGGGATTTTATCGAGTTTCTCCGCGAGCTGTCGGCTGTCTGCCGGCGCGAGAAGCTTATACTGTCCGTCTGCAATTTCACGCCGATGTTTACGAAATATTATAACCGCGGACAGCAGGCAGTGGCGGCAGATTATATTATCTGCATGTGCTACGATGAGCACACGAAGAATTCTGCAAATCCCGGTTCCACGGCGTCTCTGGCATTTGTCCGGGACGGAATTGACGCGACGCTCAAGGAGGTGCCGAAGGAGCAGGTTCTTGCGGCGCTTCCGTTCTATACCCGGATCTGGGAGACGAAGGACGGCGCGATTCTGGATTGCCGTTCGGCGGGCATGGCCGGCGCGGCCGCGTACGTCGAAGAAAACGGGCTTTCCGTGACAAGGGACGAGTCGGCCGGTCAGGACTACGCGGTGAAGGAAGCGAATGGGAAAAAGACCGAGATCTGGCTGGAAAACCGCTATTCGCTGGAGAAAAAGCTTGAGGTCGTGAAGGCTTCCGACCTTGCCGGCGTGGCGGTATGGAAGCTTGGCTTCGAGACAGAGGACATCTGGGAGCTCTTTTCAGCCTACACCGGCAGCTGAACGGCCGAAAAAAAGGAGGGTTCCCTCCGGGAACTGACGCCGGGCCTGAAGACGGCTGCCGGCGCGAAAAATGAAACAGACGACAGAAGGCACTGAAGGTAAGAAGATGAAGACACCGGCCCGGGGAGCGGCGGTTTTCGGAAAGGGGTGGCTATGGCGGACATGAAGGCATTCAAAACATCGTTCCGAGGCTTTGACAGGAGCGAGGTTTTGACGTTTCTGGAGAAGCAGGAAAAGCAGTACCAGCAGGAAAAGGAGCGGGCGGAACGGGAGATCCGTCTGCGCGACAAGGCAATCGCGGAGCTGAAGGCCCGCCTTTCGAAGAAGGAAGAGGAGCTGGCCCGGACGCAGCAGGACATCGAGCGGAAATACAAGCCGTATATTGCCAACTATGAGCAGATCGGCGAGCTGGTGTACGAGTCGAGACTTCGCAGCGACAAGGCGCTCACCGAGGCAAGGGAGCAGGCGGACCGCATCATCGCGGAGGGCCGCGATAAGGCGGAGCGCACGGTTTTGGAGGCGGAGGAGCGCGCGAAGAAGCGCGCCGAGATCGCCGAGGGCATCGTCGCGGATAAGGTGGCGGAGGGAAAGAAAAAGTATCTCCGCATCCAGAGCGAGATGAACAATATCATCGATATCGTCAACGAGGCGCAGCGGCGGTTCATTAAATCCTACAAGGATATCCATGAGACGATTCAGAACGTCCCGAACACCCTGTACGAGAGCGAGCTCATGGAACAGATCGACAAGGAGACGGAGCTGGATCTTCCGACGCGCATGCCGCAGAAACCGGTGGACATCGACGAAGAGATCGGCGACCTCGACGAGGAGTTCGATCTTTTCGTGCATAAATTCACGACGCCGAAGGAATAAAAGGTTACAAGTCACACCCGAGCCAGACACTTGCTGTCTGGCTGCGGGCCAGTGACATAAATCAGCCTGTGTATGAACCATAAAATTATAGTTTGTCGCGGACCTGCGTTTCACTTAAAAACAGTCCACCGGACTGTTTTCTGTACGCTGAGGCGTGCCATCGCCCGCAGGGCGATTTCATTGCAAAACGCCTTCGTTTCTGGTCACCGTGTGACCGATCCGGAGAGCCCGGACGCGGAGGTGATCGCCCGCGCGGGAGAGATCCTTCGGCGCGGCGGGCTGGTGGCCTTTCCGACGGAGACCGTTTACGGGCTTGGCGGCGACGCTTTAAGCCCGGATGCCTCGCGGAAGATCTACGCGGCCAAGGGCCGGCCCTCGGACAATCCTCTGATCGTTCATATCGCGGACATGGACGCGCTTTGGCCGATCGCGGCGGAGGTTCCGGAGGCGGCGAAGCGCCTGGCGGCGGCTTACTGGCCCGGACCGCTGACGATGGTGTTTCCGAAGACTTCGCTCGTCCCCCCGGAAACCAGCGGCGGGCTGCCGACGGTGGCGGTCCGGATGCCGAGCCACCCGGTGGCGGCCGCGCTGATCCGAGCGGCAGGCGGGTATATTGCCGCGCCCTCGGCCAACGCGTCCGGGCGTCCGAGCCCGACGCGGGCGGAGCATGTCCGGGAGGATATGGACGGGCGCATTAACATGATCCTTGACGGAGGCCCGGTGGAGATCGGCCTTGAATCGACCATCGTGGATTTTACCGAGCCGGTGCCGATGATCCTTCGGCCGGGCTTTATCAATCTGCGGATGCTCCGGGAGATCCTCGGAGAGGTCCGGACGGACCCTGGCATCCTCTCGGCAAATGCAGGCTCTGTGCGGCCGAAGGCTCCGGGGATGCGCTACCGGCATTACGCGCCGAAGGCTCCGCTCCTCATCGTCGAGGGCACGGCAAATGCGGTGACGGCGGAGATCAACCGCCGGGCCGGGGAGGACATCTCGCGAGGCCTTGCGGTAGGGATCATCGCGGCGGCGGAGACGGCCGGGACATACCGGAACGGGCTGGTCCGGGAGATCGGAAGCCGGCAGACGGAGGAGGAGATCGCCAGACACCTCTTCGATGTGCTGCGGGGCTTTGACGAGGCGGGGGTCGACAGGATTTATTCCGAGGCCTTTGACACGCCGAAGCTCGGCATGGCCATCATGAACCGCCTTCTGCGGGCGGCCGGGCACCAGGTGGTGAAACTATAAAAGGAGGTTTCATGGGCATTTATAAGAAAGGCCTGGAGAAGGCCGAGGCGTTTTACGACTGGCGGCGGCGGGTCTGGAAGGCGAAGAATGAATACGGCGTTCCGGCCGCCACGAAGATGAAATATGCCCTGCGGGGCTTCACGCCGAACGAGGTCGTCTGGTTTGACCTTGCCAATAACGATTACAGGGAGTATATTTCCGATAACGAGCGCCTTCGCTCCCGGGAGATCAACGGGATCTACAAAACGATCCTGGACGACAAGCTCCTTTTTGAGGAGATCTTCCGCCATCATGTCCGCGTCCCGAAGATTTACGCCTGGATCTCGGACGGCGAGGTCTTTGGGCTTCACGGTACGGAGGTCGACACGAAGACCTTCATCCGCTTCCTGCGCGAGATCGGCGCGGCGGTTCTGAAATGGGAAAACGGCTACGAGGGGAAGGGAACCTACGTCCTGTTTGCCAAGGAAGACGGCGATTTTCTTGTGAACGGGGAGACGATGGACGCAAAGGCCGTGCGCCGGCTCCTTCGGGGCAAGGGCAGCTCCATCCTCTGCGAATACATGCGGCAGGGGGCATTTTCCGACTCCTTATACCCGGAAGCCACCAACACGCTGCGGATCGTCTGCGCGAAGAAAAAGGGTGAGCGGCACGTACATATCGTCGGCGCGGTGCAGCGCATTGGCAACGAGAAGAGCAAGCCCGTCGACAACGTCTCGGCCGGCGCCATTTCCTGCAAGGTGGATCTGGAGACGGGAGCGCTCGGCAAGGGCGTCGTCGCGAAAAGCTCCCACAAGGGCGAGAGCGTGACGTACTTTGAGACGCATCCGGATACGGGCGCGCAGCTCAAGGGCCGGGTCATCCCGGACTGGGATAAGATTAAGGCGGAGATCCTCACGCTCACGGACAGCTTCCCCTATCTCGGGCTTGTCGCGTGGGACGTTCTCCTGACGGACGAGGGCATCTGCGTGATCGAGGGAAATGCCTCGGCGGGCTGTGTCATGTTCCAGATGGACGGGGGCGTCCGCGGCGGCGAAATCGGGGATATTTACCGGAGCTATGGCATCATTCACTAAAACCGATGACGCGGGACTGAGGAAGGAGGCTGTCGCATGGGAAAAACGATTATTATGGATCATCCGCTGATCCGGCACAAGATCGGCATCATCCGGAGGAAGGAGACCAGCGTCAAGGAATTTCGCGAGCTGATCAGTGAGATCGCGATGCTTGAATGCTTCGAGGCCACGCGCGATCTTCCGCTTGAGAAAGTCCGGGTGGAGACGCCGATGGGCGGGACGACCGTCGAGTGCCTGGCCGGCAAGAAGCTGGCCGTCATCCCGATCCTGCGCGCCGGCCTCGGCATGGTTCAGGGGATGCAGACCCTGATCCCCTCCGCGAGGATCGGCCATATCGGCCTTTACCGCGACGAAAAGACGCTTGAGCCGGTGGAATACTTCTGCAAGCTGCCGGCCGATATCGGGGAACGCGGCATTTTTGTCGTGGATCCGATGCTGGCGACGGGCGGGAGCGCCTGCGAAGCCATCTCGCTGCTGAAAAAGTACGGATGCCGGGATATCAGCTTTTTGTGCATTATCGCCGCCCCCGAAGGACTTGCGAGACTAAAGGCGGAGCATCCCGACGTGAACATTATCGTGGGAGCCCTCGATGAGGGGCTGAATGACCAGGGCTATATCCTGCCGGGGCTCGGCGACGCGGGCGACCGGATCTTCGGGACGAAGTAAGGGGACGGACATGGCGGAGATGGTTTTTAAGCGGAAGGACTATATCAGCTGGGATGAGTATTTTATGGGCGTCTGCTATCTGAGCGGCCTGCGCTCGAAGGATCCGAACACACCGGTGGGGGCCTGCATCGTCAGCGGGGACAACAAGATCCTCTCGATGGGCTATAACGGTTTTCCGAAGGGCTGCTCGGACGACGAATTCCCGTGGGCCCGGGAAGGCGAGGATCCTCTGGAGATAAAATACACATACGTCACGCACAGCGAGCTGAACGCGATCTTAAATTACCGCGGGGGGAGTCTCGACGGGGCGAAGCTGTATGTCTCGCTTTTTCCCTGCAACGAGTGCGCGAAGGCCATCATCCAGGCCGGGATCCGCACGGTCGTCTACGACAGCGACAAATACGCGGCCACGGCCTCGACGATCGCCTCGAAGCGGATGTTTGACGCGGCCGGCGTGCGGTACTACCGGTACCAGCACACCGGGAGGAAGATCGAGCTGGAGTTATAAATATCGTTACGTTTCTGGTCACACGGTGACCAGAAACGAAGATCATCTTGATTGAGAACAGGAGTTTGAAAAATGGCAGCAGATAAGAAGCTTGTGGAGTCGATTACATCGCGGGATGTGGATTTCGCGCAGTGGTACACGGATGTTGTGAAGAAGGCGGAGCTGACCGGCTACACGTCGGTCAAAGGCTGCATGGTCTTCAAGCCGGCGGGCTACGCGATCTGGGAGAACATCAGGGCGGAGCTGGACCGCCGCTTTAAGGAGACCGGCGTCGAGAACGTATACCTGCCGATGTTCATTCCGGAGAGCCTCCTGCAGAAGGAGAAGGATCACGTCGAAGGCTTCGCGCCCGAGGTGGCCTGGGTCACGCAGGGCGGCCTTACGCCGCTTCAGGAGAAGATGTGCGTCCGCCCGACCTCCGAGACGCTGTTCTGCGACCTTTACCAGAAGGACGTCCAGTCCTACCGCGACCTGCCGAAGCTCTACAACCAGTGGTGCTCGGTGGTGCGCTGGGAGAAGACCACCCGCCCGTTCCTGCGCTCCCGCGAATTCCTCTGGCAGGAGGGCCATACCGCCCACGCGACCGCCGAGGAAGCCGAGGCGAGGACCGAGCAGATGCTGCACATCTACGCGGATTTCCTGGAGGATTTCCTCGCGATCCCGGTCGTCCGCGGCCGCAAGACCGATAAAGAGAAATTTGCCGGGGCCGAGGCGACCTACACCATCGAGGCGATGATGCACGACGGGAAGGCGCTGCAGTCCGGAACCTCCCACAACTTCGGCGACGGCTTCGCGAAGGCCTTTGGCATTCAGTTTACGGACAAAGACAATACGTTAAAATACGTGCATCAGACCTCCTGGGGCATGACGACCCGCCTCATCGGCGCGATCATCATGGTTCACGGGGACGATTCGGGCCTGGTGCTGCCGCCGAAGGTCGCCCCGACGCAGTGCGTGGTCATCCCGATCCGCCAGAAGGACGAGGCGGTCATGGAGGCTTCCCAAAAGCTTCTGGACACGCTCAGGGCGGCCGGCATCCGGACGAAGCTTGATGATTCGGATCGCTCGCCGGGCTGGAAGTTCGCGGATCAGGAGATGCGCGGCTTCCCGATGCGCATCGAGATCGGCCCGAAGGACCTTGCGCGCGGCGTCTGCGTGCTGGTGCGGCGCGACACGCGCGAGAAGCTCGAGGTCGCGATCGAGGATGTGGTCGCGGAGTCCGCAAAGCTTCTGGAGACGATTCAGAAGGATATGTTCGAGAGAGCGCGCGCGTTCCGCGAGGCGCACACCTACGCGGCGGAGGATTATCTGACCTTCCGCAACCTTGCCGACGAGAAACCGGGCTTCATCAAGGCGTACTGGTGCGGAGACGCGGCCTGCGAGGAGACGATCAAGGCCGACACCACCTGCACCTCCCGGTGCATGCCCTTCGGCGAGCAGGACGAGATCGAAGGCAGGCGGTGCGTCTGCTGCGGAAAGCCGGCGAAAGCCCTCGTATACTGGGGGAAGGCCTATTAATTTGATCCGAGATCGGGTGTTCTGACACCCGAACCAAATATTGATACGGAGGCATATCGTGAAGCTGGTTCTTCCGGGCAATGTGAAAAAGGTGCTGGAGCTTCTTTCGGCAAATGGCTTTGAGGCGTTTATTGTGGGCGGCTGTGTCCGGGACGCGATCCTCGGACGCGAGCCGAACGACTGGGACGTCACGACAAATGCGCTTCCGCAGGCGGTGAAGAGGATTTTTCATCACACCGTGGATACCGGGCTGCAGCACGGCACGGTCACGGTCCTTCTCGGCGGCGGAAGCTTTGAGGTCACCACCTACCGAATCGACGGGGTTTATGAGGACGGACGTCATCCTTCCTCGGTGACGTTCATGCCGAGCCTCTCGGAGGACCTTCGCCGCCGCGATTTCACCATCAACGCCATGGCCTATAACGAAGAGCAGGGGATCGTGGACCTCTTCGGCGGCCAGGAGGATCTTCGGCGCGGCGTGATCCGCTGCGTCGGCGATCCGGATGAGCGCTTCGACGAGGATGCGCTGAGGATCCTGCGGGCGGTGCGGTTTTCCGCCCAGCTCGGTTTTTCGATCGATCCGAAGACCCGAAGCGCGGTGCGGCGTCACGCGGAGGAGCTTCAGAAGATCAGCGTGGAGCGCATCCGCGTGGAGCTGATGAAGCTTCTCGTCTCCGACCACCCCGGCCGGCTTCGCGATCTCTACGAGCTCGGCCTCACGGCGCAGTTTCTGCCGGAATTTGATGTATGCATGGAAACGCCGCAGAATACCCCGCATCACGCCTACAGCGTCGGCGAGCACACGATCCGCACCGTGGAAAACATCGAGGCGGACCCGATCCTCCGGCTGACCATGCTGCTGCACGATTTCGGGAAGCCGGACCGCCGTCTGGTCGATAAAAACGGTAAGGATCATTTTCCGAGCCATCCCGCAAGGAGCGCGGAGATGGCGGAGGATATCTTAAAACGCCTTAAATTTGACAATAAGACCATCGAACGCGTGGTGAATCTTGTCCGCTGGCATGACCGGCGGCCGAAGCACACGGAAAAATCGGTTCGCCGGACGCTCTGGCGCATCGGTCCGGAGAATTTTGAGGATTACCTCAAGGTTCGCCGCGCGGATGATTCGGGCAAAAGCGATTATAAAAAAGAAGAGAAGGCTGCCGATATTCTGGGCACCGAGCGCATCGGCCGCAGGATCCTGGAGGAACGGGATCCCATGTCCGTCCGGGAGCTCGCGATCAGCGGGAAGGAGCTTCTGGAGCTCGGGGCGAAGGGAAAGGAGATCGGCGCGATCCTCGACGGCGCGCTGCAGCTCGTTCTGAAAAATCCGGAGGCGAATACGCGGGAGTACCTTCTCGAGTATGCGGCCTTCGAGCACAAAATGTGGCAGCTTGACGGGGAAATCGTATAGGACACAGATGCCCGGGACCGCCCGCTCCTGCGGAGGAAATGATAGGAGGCCATATATGAGCAGTCTGGAGCTTAAGATCCGAAACGTGACCTTTGGGAAAGCGTGGCTGGCCGGCCCGGCCGCGCTGCTGTTTTTTATGCTGGATTCGGCGAAGGGTCATCGGCAGATGAACGCCGCCTTTGAACGCTGGCTTCCCTCCGAGGAGCTTTCGGACAAGCGGCATCTCGCGACCCTGCGCAGAGATCTGGCGTACACGCGCTTCTATGACGACATTTCCTATGACGAATATTTCCAGTACCGCTTCCAGAACCTGAAACGGGCGGAGCGGGACCGCTTCATCAGCGTCCGCTACACGAACCGCGTTATGAAGCACAAGCTCGACCGCCCGGCCGTCGCGATCACCTCGGACAAGTATAAGACGTATGAATTTTTCGGCAAGTTCTTCCGCCGCGACGTGATCCTCGTCGAGGGCGAAAAAGACCGGCCGGCCTTCCTTGGCTTTGCCGAAAAGCATCCGGAGTTCATTCTGAAGCCGACAAATGCCGCGCACGGAAGAGGTGTGCACAAGGTGGATATCCGGGAATTTGCCGGGGACGACCTTTCGGATCCGGCAAATGCAGCCTTCGACAGGCTGCTGGCGGAGACGCCCTTTGTCGCGGAGGAGCTGGTGAAGCAGGATGCCGAGATGGCGATGTTTCACCCGGAATCCGTCAACACGGTCCGGCTCGTCACCGTCTGCCGCGAAGGTAAGGTGAGCTTTTTGATGTGCTGCATCCGCTTCGGGCTCGGCGGCTCGGTCATCGACAACGGCACGGCCGGCGGGATCCTCGCGGCGGTCGACACGAAGACCGGCGAGATCGTGACGCCGGCGTTCTACTTAACGCGCCGGGAGGAGTTCGAGGCGCACCCGGATACCGGCACGCCGATCTACCATACCTTCCTCCCGCACTGGGACGAGATGCGCCAGACCACCCGGCAAATGGCGCTGATGGTGCCGGAGCAGCGGATCGTGGGCTGGGACATGGCCCTGACGGGCGGGCACTGGGTGCTCATCGAGGCCAACAGCTGTCCGGGACTTCAGCCCGGCGTGGGTTACTATAAAGGACTCCGCGAAGAATTCTTCAAGGCTGTCCGCTAAACATCCGACAATACGGGACAAATGTCTGCGGCGAAAGCCCCGTCGTCCCGGGCAGAGAGAGTCCTGTTTGCGGCGACAGCCCGTCAGTCATCCCGGGCTGTCATCCTGAGCGAAAAGTCCTGTCATCCTGAGCGAAAAGTCCTGTCATCCTGAGCGAAGCGATAAGTGAGAAAGGAAATCTCTGATTTCCGTCTTCGAACTTATGCAGAGCTAGGATCTCTTACCGGCAAAACAGACATGAATAATCGGCAAAAGAGGGGAGGTGTGCCTTTTTGGGCGTAAAGAAAAAGATCAAGCAGGGCCTTCTGCAGGAGAATTCGAGGACGACCAACACCCTGTTTAATTTCGTGAGCAGCGTTGGAGGTGAGTTCCTCACCATCGTCGTCTCCTTTATCGTGCGGACGGTCTTCATCCATACGCTGGGAAAGCAGTATCTGGGGATCAACGGCCTCTTTTCCAACATTCTGAGCATGCTCTCCCTGGCCGAATTCGGCGTCGGGGCAGCCATCATTTTCAAGCTCTATGAGCCGATCGCGAAGGACGATAAGCACCGCATCACCGTGCTCATGAAGTTCTACAAGACCATTTACCGCTACATCGGGCTTGTTGTCCTGATCCTGGGCCTCATCCTCATCCCGTTCCTGCCGACGCTGGTCAAGGACTACGACAAGCTCGCCGGAATGAACATCAACGCGGTGGTCATTTTCCTCCTGTACCTTTTCCGCACGGTCGCCTCGTACCTCTTCTTCGCGTACAAGAGTGCAATCGTCAAGGCGCACCAAAAGGAATATATCCTGACGCTGGTCAGCTATTTCTTCACGCTCCTGACCGCGTTCCTGCAGATCATTTCCCTGCTGATCTGCCCGAACTTCATGATCTATGTGGGGATATCCGTGGCGGATGTCATCGTGAAAAACATCGTCTGCGCGCGGATCTCCGACAAGATGTATCCTTACATCAACGATCCGACCGCGGACAAGGTAGATAAGAAGGAATTTTTCGGTCTCCTCAAGGACTGCTCCGCCCTGTTCATCTACCGGCTGAACGGCGTGGTGCTCAAGGCCACCGACAACATCGTGCTTTCCATGTTCATGGGGCTCGAAATGGTCGGCATGTACTCGAACTACTATATTTTCTACACGACCCTGAACACCCTGTACAGTAAGATCTACAATTCTGTGTCGCACAGTCTTGGAAATCTGCACACCACGGGAAATCTCAAGCATGAATATAAGGTTTATAAAGCGGTAAATCTGATCACGGCGCTCCTCGGAGGCACGGCCGGCGTGGGGCTCGCGGTGTGCTCGGACGAATTCGTGCGGCTCTGGATCGGCGAGAGCTGGGTCATCCCGCAGCCCTTCTCGATCCTCCTGGGCGTCGAGGCGGCGACCCTCGCGCTGCGCTTCGCGGTCGGCAAATACCGTTCCACGATGGGGCTTTTCCAGCAGGCGATGTACCGACCGCTGTTCAGCATGCTGATCAACCTTGTCCTTTCGGTCCTTCTCGTCAAATACTGGGGGATCTGCGGCGTTCTGGTGGGCACGATCGCGGCGGACTGGCTGACCACGATGTGGTACGACCCGCTCATCATCCACAAATACGGCTTCCGCGGGGCGTTCCGCCCGTCCGGGTATTTTCTCCGGCTTTTCGCTTACGTGGCGATCGTGGCGGGCGTCGGAGCCCTCGACCTCTTCATCTGCGGGCATTTTCTGACCGGTCTCGGATGGCTCACGGTTATCCTTCATGCCCTGATCTGCCTCGTCACCGTCCCGGCCGCGCTCATCGGCATTTTCTATCGGACGGAGGAGGGAAGATACGTCTGGAGGCTCATCCTTCGCTATCTTAAAAAAATCAGAAAAAAGAGAAAGCATAAAAAAAGCTGAAAAATGGCGGTTTCACAGCCTTCAGGGTCCATGAAGGCTGCGAAACCGCCCAAGGTCTTCCTCTGTCGATGTCCCGCGCTTCGCCATCCGCTTACATTTTCAGCGCAAAAAGCACGATGGCTCCGATCACCAAAAACAAAGCGCCTCCCGCGACAAATCCCGCGGCGACACGTCGAAAAATCCTGATCGCTCCGGCATTTTTCTCTTCCTCTGCCGGCACGTAGATTTCCGTCGGATTCTTCGGATCATAAAACAGGTCAACCTCCATGCCCTGCCGCAGATCGTAAAGCTCCGAGCTGGGCAGCGCGCACTGCGAACGCACCCGCAGCCCTTTCTCCGTCTCGTATTCATAGACAGGCGACCAGGTTTCACTGTAATCGTCGGGCGAGGAATGCGAGATATCATGGATAACGTCCACGATGACCGCCCGGGTTTTGCATATGCAATTCGTCTTGTTATTCTTCAGATCCCGGTCATAGGACCGGATGACCCAGAAGAACAGGATTCCGCCAACAAGCAGTCCTATTCCGATCACAAATAAAATCATAGAAGCACTCATACGCTCACCTCCTTACCTTCAGTTTACCACATTTTTTCACACCTCTCAATGCGGCTGTTACATTTGTAGGGCCGTTTCACATGTTGTCAATACAACGTGGAGGTGCAGACCACCAACAAGAAGAACCTTCCGAAGAGGATGCGATACTACCAGTCCGTTATCGATGTCAGCATCCTGAAACAGGGTGTGGACTATAAGAACCTTAAACCGTCCTACGTAATATTCATCTGCAGCTACGATGAATTTGGACGGGATCGCTACATTTATACCTTTGAGAATATTTGCCTGGAGGAGCCGGAGTTGGTGTTTGGCGATCAGTCATACAAGGTTGTTGTCAACACGAAGGGAACCAGGGGCGAAATCAGCGATGGCCTGAAGGAGGCCATTAAATACCTGGAAGATGGAACCGTCACGGGTGCGTATAGCAAGGAGTTGGACGATGCCGTAAAGGCCGTCAAGTCCAGCGAGGAAAGGAGGGTTGAGTATATGTTGATGTGGGTTAGGGATAATGAAAAAAGAGCCCAAGGGCGTGAGGAAGGTCTTGTGGAAGGGCGCAAGGAAGGGCATGAAGAGGAGCGCGTCTCCAACATCAGGAAATTGATGAAAAACCTCGGCTTTTCTCTCCAAATGGCACTTGACGCTCTCGGGATCACGGATTCGGAGGAGCGTGCCCGAATCGCGGGAATGATTCAGTAAAATATATACACTCTGGCCGCTGCCGTTTTGGTGGCGGCCTTTTAATTTGCCTTTTTTCGGTGCGCTCTAACGAGGGAACCTTGTGT
>CACZBB010000054.1 GCA_902779245.1 uncultured Lachnospiraceae bacterium
TCCACTGGACTGTTTTCTGTACACTGAGGCGTGCCATCGCCCGCAGGGCGATTTCATTGCAAAACGCCTTCGTTTCTGGTCACCGTGTGACCAGAAACGTTTTTTCTTCTTTCTTTCCCATGGTTCGGGCAGCTTTTTTGGCTGCGCGGATACGGTTCATCACGGTAACGGGGCGGACAGTCTCGTATGTCGCCCCGCAGGATATCTCCCATTGCCGTCCGCCGTGCCAGCGCGTAAACGAATCCAGCCGTACGATCCGGGCGGAGGCATTTGACGAGACCGATGGAGTTATGGGCGATGAGAAGAGGAGCGGCGGAAGCTCTGTATCCGCTTTTCCGCTGACCGCGATCTCACAGGCGCCCACCGCCAGGCTCGCATGATTATGAAAATGCATGACCATATAAATGCTGCCGACAAGCGTAAGGAGAAGGAGCGGCGTAAGAAGCGCCAGCTCCACCGTATACGAGGCCGCGTAAGTCTTCCCAAGCCGAACCCCTCTCTTTCCGCGCCGCATACGCGCCGCGTCCTTGAGCTTTCCTCCCTCTCCGGGCAGAAGGTTTCCGGAACATTCATATCCTTTCTTCATCACGCACATCATCGTTCATACACCTCCCCTCGACAGCTCCTAAAAAAATCAAAATAGGGTAGAGGGAGGCGAACGCCGACCTCTGCCCCGCATCGCGAGCTGTGAATAACACAAACCGGCCTCGCTCCCGGTTTTTATCCCTTGCGGTGCGCTGAATGTGCAGCGCATGCAGGCTTCCTCCAAAAATGGCAGCGTTACGCAAGATGCTCCGAGAATAGAAGCGCCAGATACCCCAGGTGCAGGAAGGGAACGAGGGGGAAGGCCGTATTTCTTCCCCTTCGCCGCAAAAGAAGGCTTCCGGCATAAAAACTGGCCAGAAAAAAGCCGATGATCAGGGTGCCAAGCACCTCCTCCACAGGCAGGACGGTCCCGACGGCGAGCATCAGAAGCCCGTCTCCCGCGCCGATCCCCCCGCGTGTCGCAGGCACCAGGCTGAGGAGAAAAAGTCCCGGAAGAACAGAAAAAAGGCACGGCCACGGAAACCCTTCCCGAAGAAAAACCGCCAGCACGCCGCCCAGAATAAAGACAGCGGCCAGATAAACAGAGGGAAGCGCCCGCTTCCGAAGATCAAACCACGCCCCGATTCCCAGAAAAGCAAGTCCGGCCGTCTGCAGCGCCTGCTGCGCATTCGTCATACTCATGTCTCCACCTCACCGGCCCGGCCCATCGCCAGGCGGCCGTTTCTTAACACCCGAGCTTTTCTCCCGCCTGCGCGGCACGTTTACTCCGCTCACCCCATCCGGTCCAGCGCCGCGCACCGCTCACACTTTTTCAGTCCCTGCGTGTCGGATACGATATGAACATGGCGCACCAGCGAATGGTACTCCGCCGAGGTATAGTAATAATCCCCTTTCGCGGACGCATACACCTCGCCCGTATAGCCGGCCGGAACGCCCGGCCCGGCGCGGTACCGCCTCCCATAATCATTCCGAAGGTTTTGAATGGTCGCCGTGTCGGTCTTAAAGACCGTCAGGGCAAGATGTGTGCATTCCGGATGCGTGTGATACACCGACCGGTTATCGGTTATATAAAAGGTTTTCGCGGAGCTCTGCGCGTTGTCCTCTCCCATGGCAAGCCCGGTAAAGGATCGCACCCGCGCCCGCACCGGAACCTTAACCGCGGCTCCGAAAACCGAGACAAATGGCAGCTCCACCGTTTTGTTCTGGTGAAGGTCGATATAAGAAAGTCCCTGCTCCGCGCCCGCCTCGCCCGCGAGAACGGACATCTGCCGTGCCGTGTTGGAGAGGCGAAGACTTTCCGTCACCTCGAAGCTGACCGCCATCATGTAGAAGGACATCGCGAAGATGAGCATGAGGAAGAAGGGGAGCGTAACCGCGCACTCAAAGGTCATCGAGGCGCGAAAAGCCGTCCGCCGCGGCCTCCGAGGCGCTAAGCGCCTGTCCTTCCAAGGTCCGCGGTTTTGCGCCGCCCCCATGGGCTCCGCCAGCGCGCCGCCCGCCGGACATCTCCGGGATGCCTTCCGCCAGGGCATAGACCGTGTCCGGGAAGTCTTTTGATTCTCATACGCCCGTTGGAAAGGCATTCCGCAAATATCCCGCATCGCTCCGCCTCCTGAAAATATAATTAGAAAAACCGTCACAGATCCGGTCCGGCGCCCGCCCTGTAAGCCCGGCTTTGCTTCGCCGCCCGGCTCTACAGCTCCCGGTATCCGCAAGACCGCTCGCAGCTCATGCGGATCCTTCGCTCGGACAAGGCCTCGGCAAAGATCGTTACATTGGTCAGACCGTTGTCGAGGCGGAAATCCGGCCGGTCCTTCCCGCGCTCGCAGAGCTCCACCATATCGAGCGACCGCCGCAGGACGGTATCCGCATTTTCAAGGAAAAGAAGCATTCGCAGGTAGTCCAGGTACCCGGGGCCGGCGCCCGACCCTTTTACGAGATGGTCTATCCCTCCTCCGAAAAAGGCCGGAAAATCCCCAAGACCCAGCTGCCAGTGTGCCGAATCCTTCAGAAAGCAGTTCCTTTTTCCCAGAAAAAGCCCCCGAATATCCACCAGGCTCTCCGCATACGCCCAGGCTGCCGCCAGTGCCGTCGCAAGCTCATTGGCGATCTCCGGCTGCCCGGCAACCGTGGCGATCGTCAGTCCCGCCGTCTTGAGCATCGCGCTCTTCACGGGATCGTTCAAAAGAAACACCAGATTCACGCCCTCCCGGAAAAGCAGGATCCGGTTGATGACCCCCTCGACATTTCTCGCGTCCTCTGTGCTGCCGACGATCAGATATTCTGCCGGACAGTAGAGCGCCGCGTCCTCCTGCACATCCTTGCGGTTTCCGAGATGCGATAGCAGATACTCGTTATACAAAAACTTATCCGTCGGGTCGTCCCCGCTCCGCGGAATCTCAAGGATCCCCATGCCCTGCCGGTGCGGGCGGTTCCCGTAGAGCTCGCCGGCTTTCGCGCTCCGCCACGAAAGGCTTGACGCGTCGGTGATCGTCAGCGTCAGGATCGGGGAAGCGACGATCATGCTCAGAAAGGGCATCGTGTCCGACAGTCCCGCCGGCACGTTCGGCGCACCCGCAGCCATTTCTTCGGCATATGCATTCCCCTCTTTCTCAAAGACGAGGCTCCGCAGCCCGGCTGCAAAACCCCCCGTCAGCTTTTCGAAATAACCCGGCCGGTCTTCGCGAAAGCTTCCTGTCCGGCGTAACGCGGACATCGTTTCGATCCCCGCGCCGCCGGCGGCCGTCTGGGCATTGGCCGCCGCCGCGGCCGCCTCGGCCAGTCTCCCGGACACCTGCCTTGCCGCTTTCCGGGTTTCGTCGAGATCTCCGGACGCCGACGCCGCTGCCACCACGGCATAGGCCTGTTCCTGCGCGTCCGAAAGATTTTTCAACGAGCGGATCCAGTTCACGGCCGCGGCCGCCGAGGTGATGAGACCGGTCTCCTTCTGATAACGAAGGGCCGCGTCCCGGAAGATCCGTCCGCCCGCGTCCGTGATCAGCGTATAGCCCGTAAGGTCACAGGCCTCCACAGAAAGGTCTAACAGGCTTTTCGAAGACAACGGCCACAGTCCCCTGGCCGGATTCGCGATATATGACAGGTCATCCAAAGCCCATCGGCTGAGCTTTTCCGGATGCAGCTCGGAGGTCCCGCAGCCCCCGTCCAGCAAAAATACATCAAAATCCTCCAGCATTTGCCGGTCGTAGCGGGCGAGAAGGGAGAAAAGCGCCTGATCCGAGCCGTTGACAAGCATCGCCCGGCCGGCACGGACCTTTACGGAAAAAATGCACCCCAAAAGAAGCGCGGCCATCACCGTCATCACCAGACACAGAAAAATCGTTACACTGCCTTTCCGCATACGCCTCTCCCTCCCCGTCACGAAAACCTCAGCCTTCGTTTACAGACTGTTCGCGCTTTTGGTTACGTTCCCGAGCACCTTGCTCAGAATTGCCGACAACTGGGACTTGAAGATCACCACAAGACCCACCAGAACGGTAAGGATCAGAACGATCTCGACAACGGTCACGCCGTCTTCCTCTTCGAAAAATGAGCGCAGTTCACCCATAGCCGGTTCCTCCTTTCTTTAAAATGTGTCCTTATGGAAAAATGCGGGCAAAACGCCCTGAAGGTGCGCATCCGGTAAAGCGCGTCCGCGTGGCCGCTTTTTCGGATGCCTCGTGGCTGGTGCCGGCCGGTCGGTGAAGCCCCGTCCGGCCGCATAAGAAAGTGTGGGATAATCCGCCGAACTTCTTTCGGCAGATCAAGCATAGCAGGAAATCAGGTTCGAAATCAAGTCGGAAACTTGCACGAAAATAGGTATGGATACATTGTGCAAAACATCAAGCCACTAATTACCTATCCAAATCGATGCAATTGGATAGGTAATGGCATTAAAAACGGATATCCCCCCCAAAAAAAGACCGGAAGCTTAGATGCTCCCGGCCTTCAGGCGGTGTATGCATTTGTCAAAGGTTAACCTGCGGCCGCGCCGGTCGCGGTCGGTTTTACGACGGACGGATCGGAGAGAAGATCCTCCGGCGAAGGCCCGGAGCCGTCGTCCTCCATCGCCGCGACCGTCGGCGTCGGCTTCGGATGATCATCCTCGCCGGTGTTGGTGTTCGGATACTTCCTGGAGTACAGGGAATCCCCGACAAACAGCAGGGAGAGGACCACACAGATCGGAATCGTCACCTTCATCGGCATCTTCCGGATCAGGTCATCGATAAGCGGAGCCAGGAAGTAAACCATCAGGATTCCGCCGAGGCCGAAGGCCAGAAGGCCTTCCGCGCAGATACGTCCGTCCAGGTTCAGGAAATAGCCGTCGTAGGACCAGTAACGTCTTCCGAGGAATTTTTCACAGGCATAGCCCGTCCAGTACTCGACAAATCCGCAGAGCACGATGGTTCCGAGGAAATGGAAGATCGGCTTCTGGCGAAGGCGCTTTAAGAAGAGCAGCATCAGAACTCCGCCGGAACCGTAGATCGGCAGCCAGGGTCCGTGCAGAACGCCCCGGTTCACCCAGTTGCCCGTCTGAACGAAATGGAGGATGACCTCCCAGGCCCACCCGAAGAACGAGAAAAAGACGAAGATCATGATCAGCGAGGTCAGCGAATAATTCCGCATGTAATAAATCGTGAAGCCGAATTTAAAGCGTCCCTCTTTCCTCGGCCTGGCGGGCGGCAGATAGGGATTGAGCCGCCACGGATATGAAATCCCCTGCAGCTCATCCCGGCGGACCGCCAGCGCGTTCATCCGCGCCTGCTCCTGCTCGTACTCCCGTTCCCGCTCGTCGTAACGAAGCACCAGGCCGAAATTCTTCGCGAAAAAGCCTCGAATCCCCTTCAACTCCCGCACCAGATGGGGCTTCTTCAGCTCCTCCTCGACATCGCCGTAGTGCGCGGAAATATCGCTGTAGGGCGCCTTTTCGTAAAGCCACGGATCCGCAAGCTTCGCCGACAGCTCGTTCCCGCTTTCCTTCGCGCGGGCGCGCAGCCAGACATAAAGCTCCGTATAAATACCGGTAGAATACATATTAAAGAAGAACAGATCCGAAAGGCCGAGCGTCAGAAGACCCAGAAGGATCCAGCCGAGCATCGTGAGATCCAGAACAAACGCCTTCCATTTATAGCCATTCATCATTTGCCGGGAAAGCGTGATCGCCTCTTTCGCGCTCAGATTCGGGTTTTCCGCAATAATAAACGGAACCATCATGTAGGAATAGCTCTTGATAAACCCGCCGACGATGGTGAACCACCACAGGAACTGATAGAAACGCCGGACGAAAAGCACCCAGGCGACATGGAACCACTTCTTGAGCTGGAGAAGAAAGACCGCCCGCGTCATCGGAACCTTTTTATAGACGCGCGTTTCCAGAAAGAACCTCGACATGATCGCCGGGACAACGCCGAGGAAGATATAAATGAGGAAGATGTACAGAGTCACCGCGATCAGCGCAAAGATCACGCCGGCGGCCGTGCTGGATTTTGTGAGGTTCTGCAGCGCCCGCATAACGCCGACGTAAAACTTCCCGGAGCCAAAGTTGTTCGCGAGGCTCGCGAAGATACCGTTGGTCCGGCCAAAGATCTCCGTAGCGTTGGCGATCTCATTGCTTTCTTCGATGTGCGCCGCAGTCTCCGCCTCATCGATGCCGCCCGTGACGACGCGGTAAATGAGGTCAACGAGATCGACGCCCTCCGGCTCCGGCACAAGGTCGATCACCGCGCCCGAGCTGATCTTTTCCTTCCCGGAGACCGCCTTCGTCCCGGTTGAAAGGAATTCCATGGTTCCGCTGAATTCGACGCCGAGAGCCGCGACGATGAAACAAATGATGAACAGGATCAGATAGTGCTTTTTCAGATTTTGCAAAGATGCATGTTTCAGATCTTTTCGGACAAATGCTGGGTTCATGAATCTCCTCCGCCGCTTGCCTTGTCAAATGTAACCTCCAGGAGGCCTTGGCTCGCTCAAATGTCGTCTCACAGAAAAAAAGCGGCCTGCCATCTTCTTCCGGCAGGCCGCCATGAAAATCATCTTATTGGAAATTATAGACCGCGACGAGCCGGCTGTAAGCCCAGGGCTCGACAAATGGCTGCGCGCTGCGGATCCGGGCGTCGGAGCCCTCATCGTACTTCACGAATACATATGTCGCAGGGTTATAGCTGGCCGCCACGAAGCAGTGAAAGCTGCCCGCGTTGTTGATGACAACGACGATCGATCCGGCTTCGATGTCCGAGAAGCTCGTGCCCTTGCGGAAACCGTGGGCTTCCAGATAATTGCAGATCGAGAAATTCGCGATGCCGCCGAGCGGCTGGTCGCGGAAGCCGAGATTATAGAGGGCCCTGGCGATGAGACGGTCACAGGAGATCCGCCCGTCCTCGCAGGGGATCGCGGCGACAGAATTGCCGTAGCGCATGCCGCGGACCCGGGCATACTCGGCCACACGCGCAACCTCCTGGAGGAACGCCGTCGCGTGGACGTTGGAAGCCGTAAGGGTCGCCGCCGTCGCCATCTGGGTCTGGAACTGCTGTGCCTGCGCGGCCGCGGCAGCCTCCGCCGCGGCACGGGCCGCCGCCTCACGGGCAGCCTTCTCCGCGGCCTTCTTCGCCGCAGCCTCCGCCGCCGCCTTGGCCGCCGTCTTGGACTTTACGACGCCGGTACCGACATAGCCTTTTGCCCGTCCGATTTCCTGATAATGGCGGTAATAGCTCGGCCAGTCTCTCCCGAATTCCTCGCGAAGCTCGGGATAGTTTTTATAGTACGCCTCCACGTTGAAGTTGGCGATCGCCTGCCGGCGCTGCGACATGCCGTACAGTACAAAATGCCGCAGAGCCAGCTCATAGTCGTTGTGAACCAGCACCGCCACGTCCGGATTGTGCTGCAGATAATATCGCGCGTCAAAGACAAGGGAATAATCCTTGCCCGCAAAGCGCGTCACCGGAATCCGGGAATATTTCTTCGAATTCTTCACTGACGTGGAGCTGTTTCCGAACATGCGGGCGTAGGCATTGGCCGTATCGATTTCGAGCGTTTCGAGATCGTTCGGCAGGGCATACGCCTCCTCCTCCTCCGAAAGCCCGGGCTCCCGTGAAAGCGCCGGGGTGATCTCCGGCAGCTCAGCCACGCTTTCATCCGTGAATCTGTTCTCGATCGATCCGCCGATATGATCGGGGTTCTCCGCCTCTACCGGCACGGAATACACGTCCTCGCTGAGCTCCCAGCCGGCTTCCGCGCCGGCGGATGACTCCGTTCTGTCCGCGAAGACCTGCGCCGGAGATGCCGTGAGGATCACTCCCGCAAGCATTACCGTCACAAATTTTTTATTAACCATGCGCTCCCCTCCATAGTCTTATCATTCCAGGCACCCTTCATATGCCTGAAAATGAACCATTTTTCGGAACAAATGTTTTTTCTGGTTTTCCATAAAATTAACCCATCTTGTACAATCATAACCGCAAATTCCGAAAACTTCAATAGGAATTTGGTGATTTTTCCGTGAACTCGCAAAAAAACCCCGGTCACGACCGGGGCTTTTGAGCTGGGCTACAAGGATTCGAACCTTGAAATGACGGAGTCAGAGTCCGTTGCCTTACCATTTGGCGATAGCCCAATTACGACTGCAAGAGGTATTGTAGCATGCGCGTTCCCGGAATGCAAGCATTTTTTTAAATTTTTTCATCAAATATTTCTGCTTCCGGGTTTGACAAATGCCGTCAGGCATGTTATGATGAATTCAGTTTCTTGAAATTAGTTTATTTATATGTATTTCTTATCATCCTTCTGTTTCCTCGATCTTCACGAAGCCGGACACCCAAAACACATTCCGCACAGCCTGCTGCCGGGCGGTGCTTTACCGGAGGTTTCTATGGATCCTGTTTTTTATGTTTTAAAGAAATATTTCGGGCACCCGGGGTTCCGTCCGGGGCAGGAGGAGCTTGTGCGCTCGATTCTTTCCGGCAGGGATACTTTGGGAATCCTTCCCACCGGCGGGGGGAAATCCCTCTGTTACCAGGTGCCCTCCCTGCTTTTTTCAGGGATCACGCTCGTCGTCTCTCCTCTCATCTCCCTCATGGACGACCAGGTGCAAAAGCTTCTGTCGCTGGGCATCCCGGCGGCATCCCTCACGTCCGCTCAGACAGCCGCCCGGCGAAGGGCCGTCCTTGACCGCTGCCTTCGGGGTTTTCCCGCCCAAAACGCCCCGGACAGCCATTCCGGCGCCCCGAAGCTCCTCTATCTCTCTCCGGAGCGGCTGCTGACAGAGGATTTCCGGGAGGCGGCAAAAAGGATGGACATCTCCTTCATCTGCGTCGATGAAGCCCACTGCGTCTCCCAGTGGGGCGAGAATTTTCGTCCCGCGTACCGAAGGATCCCTGAATTTCTCGCCATCCTCCCGAAACGTCCGGCATTTGCCGCGTTCACGGCGACGGCCACCCCCGCCGTGCGCCGGGACATCGAGCATTGGCTTCGCCTCCAAAACCCTTATGTCCGGGCCACCGGCTTCGACCGCCCGAACCTCTTTTACCGTATCTGCCGTGTCCGCGACAAAGGCGCCGCGCTTCTTGCCTTTCTTCGAAAATATCGCGGACAGTGCGGGATCATCTACTGCCTGACGCGAAGGACCACCGAATCGGTCGCCCGGGAGCTCTGCCGGCTTGGGATCCCGGCGGCCTGCTACCACGGCGCAATGCCGAAGGCGGCGCGGGAAGAGGCGCAAAAGGCCTGGCTTTCCGGGGAGGTAACGGTGATCGCCGCCACCTGCGCCTTCGGGATGGGCATCGACAAGCCCGACGTCCGTTTCGTAATCCATTATCAGATGCCGGGAAGCGTCGAAAACTATTATCAGGAAGCCGGCCGCGCGGGGCGCGACGGAAAGCCCTCGGACTGCGTTCTGTTATACAGCTTCCGCGACGTCGTCGTGAACCGTTTCTTTGCCAGCCGCGACACCGGCGAGGTGCGGAAACATGAGCTCCGGCGGCTCCTCGCGATGCGGCGCTACGCCGCCGCCAGGGGCTGCCACAGAGCCTGGCTCCTCCGCTATTTTGGGGAGGAGGCTCCGGATTTTTGCGGCAAATGCTCGCATTGCCTTCGGATGGCGGTACGGCCGCGGATGTCGGAGATCGAAAGTGCCGCGGAAGACGAGGAGCTCCGAAAGGAGCTGCGGGCTCTTCGGCTTCGTCTTGCCCGGAAGCTCAGCAAAAAAAGGCAGCGGTTTCCGTTTCGAAAACCGCTGCTGCCTTACCGGATCTTTCCGGACGGCGTTCTTCAGGATCTTGCCCGTCTGCGTCCGGGAAACCGCCTGCAGTTCCTTCTTATTGAAAATGCCGGCTTCCTCCGCGTCCTTCGGTACGGCCGTCCCTTCCTCGATGAGATCCGTGTTTTCGAGGAGACAAGGTAGCCTTTTTACGGCACGCATCCGTTCCGGACAGTGTCCGGAACGGTCATCCTTCAAACGGGAAGGTGAACGGCAGGTTATACCAGTCCCGAACCGTAATGAAGTCCTTCTGAACGCCGGCGCCCATCGGGACGCCCTTGTCCCTGCGGTAGAGCCACGCATCCCACTCCTTCTCGCCGGCCGTGTAAATCCGCTCCTGCCCCGGGGCTTTCTTTGACGCGCGGAGAGCCCTTAGGATCTCGCCGGTCGTCTTTTTAAAAGCTTCGTGTCCGAGGAAAGCGTCCGGATCAATAACGATGAAGAAATGCCCGAGATGATAAGGCCTCGGATTGCCGTTCTCGTCGCGGTTGGTGATCTGCTTCATGAAGGACGCGCCCGCAAGGGCCGCCGACAGGATCTCCACGACCGCCGCGTAGCCGTAGCCCTTATAGCCAGCCATCTCCTCGCCGATACCGCCGAGCGGGGTCAGGGCCGCCGTCCCGTCTACCAGCGCCTTCAGAATATACGCGCTGTCCGTCAGCGCGTCGCCATTTTCCGAGATCACCATGCCGGCCGGCGTCGGCTTTCCTTCGCGCGCGTAATACTCGATCTTCCCGCGCTGCACGATGGAGGTCGCGCAGTCAAGAACGAACGGAAAATCCTCGTCGGTCGGGAAGGCGAAGGTCAGAGGATTCGTGCCCATCATGTTCTCCACGCCAAAGGTCGGCGCGATCGACGCCCGGGCATTGGTGCCGGTGATGCCAAGAAGCCCCTGCTTTGAAGCCATCATCGGCCAGTAGCCGGCAATGCCGTAATGCGATGAGTTGCGGATCGCTCCCATGGAGAGCCCGTAAAGCTTTGCCTTCTCGATCAACGACTCCATCATCTTATAGCTTGCCACCATGCCCATGCCGTCGTGCGCGTCCGCGACGATCGTCGTCGGCGTTTCCTTCAGGATCTCATATTCCGTGACCGGGTTTAAGATGCCCGCGCGGATGCGGTCGATGTAGATCGGCTTGAAGCGGTTGGAACCGTGGCTCTCGATCCCGCGGCGGTCACTCTCCAGAAGGACGTCCGCGCAGATCGCCGCGTCCGCCTCCGGAACGCCCGCGGCCTTGAACGCCTCCGTCATAAAGCTTCCGACCAGTTCCCAGCTGATAAATGGCCTTGTGTCTTCCGTCATGTCTGTATCCTCCTTGTAAATTTTGGTTCGGGTGTCAAAACACCCGATTCACGGATTGCTTCGTGCTTTCGCACTCTCGCAATCCTACCGACATTCGAAATCCGCTCGTTTTACACA
>CACZBB010000055.1 GCA_902779245.1 uncultured Lachnospiraceae bacterium
CTCCCTGGTAATCAGATTTTCCCGCTCCTTTCGCGACTTATCCGGCCAGCGCTCCTCCAGCTCCTCCGTGGTCACGAACGAAATCTTCTCCGGCAGACGATACACCGCGTCCGGCCATTTGTACCAGACCTCATGCTCCATGTGCTTGATAATGGTAAAGATCTTCTCAACGACTGTGTGCAGCACCATCGGCGTGCGGTCAGCCTTGTTGATCACCATCTCCCAATCCCACTGATCCACGTAGCAGGAATGCAGATTATCAAGATCCTCATCCCGCCGGATCGCGTTCATATTGGTATAAAGCCCCTCTCCCGGAACAAAACCGTACTTCTTCAGCGCAACCCTCTTCCACTTCGCCAGCGACTGGACGACCTCGAAGGTCTGGCCGGGCACCGCCTTAATATCAAACTGAACCGGGCGCTCGACCCCGTTAAGATTGTCGTTAAGACCCGACGCCTGGTCGACAAAAAGCGGCGCGGAGATCCTCTCAAGATTCATCTGACGCCCGAATTCCTTCTGGAACAGGTCGCGGATATACTTGATGGCATCCTGCGTTTCTCTTACGGTCATATGCGGATCATAATTCTCCGGCAAATACAGGCTCATAAGCTCCTCCTTCCCTCGGCAAATGCCGCGAAAAAAAATGTCCTTTCCATCATACTACCGGAAAGGACATTTGTAAATTTAATTCGTATCCAGGTTTTTAAACCACAAGATCAGAATTTGTCATGCGTATAAAGTAAAAATGTATCCTTCACCGATTCCCGCGGTTGGCCGACGCCCGGCGGATGCATTTGACGATCTCAACGACGACAATGACGATAATTGCGAGGCCGAGGGCCGCGATGAATTCTTTAAGACCCACCGGGACAAAGCCGAAGGCGTTGGCCAGGAACGGAACCTCGGAGACGAGGATCGTGAGGAGAACGCCGCCGACCGCCGAGAGGATCAGGGTCTTGTTGACGTCCCGCATCTGGAAGATGCTGCGTGTCCGCGAACGCATGTTGAAGGAGTGGAAGATCTCCGCGAAGGACATGGTCAGGAACGCCATGGTCATGCCGTGCGCGGAGGTGACGAACTTGATGGCTCCCGTCTCAAAATACACGCCGACAAGGTAAGATACGAAGACCAGGCAGGCGACCAGGACACCCTGATACAGAATATCGACCCCCATGCCGCCGGCAAAGATGCCTTCCTTCGAATCCCTGGGCTTCCGCTTCATGATGTCCGGCTCCGCCTTCTCCGTTCCCAGCGCAAGTGCCGGGAAGGTATCCGTCAGGAGGTTGATCCAGAGAAGATGGACGGGCTTGAGGATCGTAAAGCCGACAAGCGAAGCCGTGAAAATCGCTAAAACCTCGCTCAGGTTCGAGCCGAGAAGGAACTGGATCGCCTTGCGGATGTTGTCGTAAATCCGCCGGCCCTCCTCCACCGCACCGACGATGGTCGCGAAATTATCGTCCGCCAGCACCATGTCCGCGACATTTTTCGTGACATCCGTGCCGGTGATGCCCATGCCGACGCCGATGTCGGCCGCCTTGATCGAGGGCGCGTCGTTCACGCCGTCGCCGGTCATCGCGGTCACGTAGCCGGCCTTCCGCCAGGCATTGACGATACGCGTCTTATGCTCCGGCTGGACTCTCGCATACACGCCGATGTTCCGGAATTCCTTCTCGAACGTCGCGTCGTCCATCGCGTCGAGCTCCGAGCCGCTGATCGCGCGGATATCGCCGGAAAGGATCCCCAGCTCGCGTCCGATGGCGGCCGCCGTATCCACATGGTCGCCCGTGATCATGATCGGCCGGATGCCCGCCTCGCGGCACTCCGCCATCGCCGCCGCCACCTCCGGGCGGATCGGATCCTTCATGCCCACAAGGCCGACGAAGCAAAGCTTCTCCTCAAGAGCCTCCGGCGAAAGATCCGCCGGCATCTGCCGGTAGGTGCGTTTCGCGAGCGCCAGGACGCGGAGCGTCTGATCCGCCAGCTCCTTGTTCTTCGAGAGAAGAGCGGCGCGGTCCGCAGCCGTGATGGGCACGCATTTGCCTTCTTTTAAGATTTCCGTGCAGCGGGAAATGAGAACGTCCGGCGCGCCCTTCGTGTACTGCACGTAGAGATCCTTCGCCGGATGGACCGTCGACATGAGCTTCCGGTTCGAGTCAAATGGCGCTTCGCCCAGACGCGGGTGTTCTTCTTTTAACGCCGGCTTGTCAAGCGCCAGCGTATGGGCAAAGGCCACGAGCGCGGCCTCGGTGGGCTCGCCGTTGACGCTTCCGTCCTCGAGGAGCTCCGCGTCCGAGCAGAGAGCCATGCCTTTTGCCGTCTCCTTCTCATCGTCTCCGAAATGCTCGACGACCGTCATTTTATTCTGGGTGAGCGTGCCGGTCTTATCCGAGCAGATGATCTGGGCACAGCCCAGGGTCTCGACCGCGGTCAGCTTCCGGATGATCGCGTTCCGCTTCGACATGTTGGTAACGCCGATGGACAGGACGACCGTCACCACCGCCGCGAGGCCTTCCGGGATCGCCGCCACGGCCAGCGACACCGCGATCATGAGGGAATTCATGGTCGAATCAAGCGTGAAACCGCCCGCGCGGATGACCTGTGCCGCGAAGACCACCACACAGATTCCCAGCACGATAAAGGTCAGAATCTTCGAAAGCTGCGTAAGCTTGATCTGGAGCGGGGTCTGCCCGTCCTCCGCCTGCGCGAGGGCGCCGGCGATCTTTCCGAGCTCCGTGTTCATGCCCGTCGCGGTGACGACCATCGTCCCGCGGCCATAGACGACCGAGCTCCCGGTATAGGCCATATTTTTCCGGTCTCCCAGAGGCACCTGCCCGTTATTGTTCTTTGAAAGCGCGCCGGTTTCCTTCGTGACCGGCACGGATTCGCCGGTCAGCGCGGCCTCCTCAATCTTAAGGCTCGCGGCCTCGATGAGTCTTCCGTCCGCCGGCACTGCGTCGCCGGCCTCGAGAAGGACGATATCTCCGACGACAAGATCCTCACTGTGTACGGTCAGCGCCTGTCCGCCGCGCAAAACCCGCGACGTCGCGGCGCTCATCTGCTGAAGCGCTTCGATCGCCTTCTCCGCCTTGTTTTCCTGATAAACACCCAGGATCGCGTTGACAATCACAACGGCCATGATGATAATGACATCCGTAAAGCCTTCCCCCTCAATCACCGCGAGCACCGCGCTGACGACGGCCGCCGCAATCAGGATCAGGATCATCGGGTCCATCATCTGCTCGAAAAAGCGCCGGATCAGAGATTTTCCTTTCGCTTCCTCCAGCTTGTTTTTTCCGTTTTCCGCGAGCCTCCTCCCGGCCTCGCTCTCGGAAAGACCTTCCGCGCTGGTTTTCAGCGAACGAAGGACGCTCCCCGCCTCTTCATCATAGTATTTTTGCATGTCTCCCTCCCGAAAAAACATTTGCGAAGATTCAAGGATCCTTACGATCCGTATTCGCCTGCTCATAAAGCCGGGCCGGCATTTGCAGGCTGCATGGCTGCCGTTCACTCCGTTCGCAGCAGCGATACATAATCTGCGGCACCTTAGTTAAACCCGTAGAATTTCTGCACCAGCTTGTATCCCGTGGTCGCGAATTTCCGTCCGCCATACCCCGGAAGGTTCAGCATCCGTCCAAGGAAGCCGTAGCGGATCTTGCGGTACAGCCGAAGATCCTTTTGCTCAAGGTAATCCCAGAGCTCCTTCCTCTGCGCAAGGGACTCCTCCGTATTTTTCCGAAGCAGAAGGATCGTGCTGACGGACATCATGATCGACATATAGTGGATCAGATAATCCAGATGATTCCTCCGGCGGACCAGATCCGGACGGTACTCGTCGATCATCATCTTCGTGACGCGGAGCTGCTGGTCCATACGGGTCAGCATGACCGTCTCATTGACGCTCTGATCGTCGCGGCCGATGAAATAGCGGTAAAACTCCACGTTGAGATAGTACATGGTCTTCACGTAGATCATCGGCTGAAACGCGACAAGGTTGTCCACGTAAAAGGTATGCTCCGGGAGGTTCAGGCCGCTCATTCTGAGAAGCTCCGTCCGATAGGTCAGGCTGTGCATCAGGACATAACGGTGATTGTTAAGCGGCTTGATGATATCCTTCCAGCCAAAAATCTGATTTTCCGGGAAGGAGCCTACGAACCGCATCCCGTGCTTTTTCTTCGCGCCTACCTTTTCATAGATGAAATTGGTGATGAGGGCGTCAACCGGCACGGGCGCAGCCACGAATTTCCGTAGAACGTTAAGAACTTCCATATAGGCGTCGTAATCAAGCCAGTCATCGCTGTCGCAGACCTTATAATATAGTCCCTTCGCCTCGCGAAGGCCGGTATTAACCGCACCGCCGTGCCCTTTATTTTCCTGATGGATGGCGCGAACGATTCCGGGAAAACGACTCTCATATTCCTGTGCGATCATCAAAGTCTTGTCTTTGGAACCGTCGTCGATCACAAGGACCTCCACATCGTCGCCCCCAACCACCGCATGGTCGATCGCCTTCCGCATATAAGCCTCGGAATTGTAGCAGGGAATCGCAACCGTCAAAACTTTCATAGCAAAAAATCCTTTCTTATAATATAGAAAATGGCAACACCAGGGTCAAAGGGTCAGCCGGTCTCGTTCAGATACGCAAGATACCTGGCAAAGGCCGACGGCACGGGAAATTGTTTCTGAATGTCACAGGGCTTTACGAAGATCCAGTTCCGGAAGCTCCCGCGCGATGCGATGTCCACGGCATACGCGCACATCCGCCACGTAAGATGCGAAAAAACATGCTTTGACTCCGGCAGCGGCTTTACGTCCAGAACCTGAAAGCCTCTGTCCGCGAAATATGTTTTTACCTCGTCCGGATCCAGCCACCCCCCGCAGCTTGGAAATTCGTAAAGATTTGCCAGAAGCCCCTCGGGCGGCCGTTTCGCGAGCGCAAACCGCCCGCCGCTCCGGATCAGGAAAACCGTCCGTTTTTCGTCGTGACGTTTTGTTTTCGCCTCTCGTATCGGAAAATCCTTCTCCCGGCGGTCTTTATGAGAAAGACAAAGGCTGCTGAGCGGACACCGATCGCAGTCAGGCCTTGTATTCGCCCGGCAGATTCCGGAGCCGAGATCCATGAACGCCTGATTGAGGAGCCCCCAGCTCCCGTCCGCTTCTGGATACGCGGAGCGGAGTTCATCCCGCACTCTTTTCCGGACAGCGTCACGCATAATGTCATCTTCAAGCTCCGTCAGCCTCGCGTAGACGCGCAGGACATTGCCATCGACCGCCGGCTCAGCCTCGCCAAAGGCGATCGACGCGATCGCACCGGCCGTATAGCTGCCGATCCCGGGCAGACACTTCAGCTCCGAGGCCGTTCTGGGAAGCTGTCCGCCATATTGTTCACACAGGACTCTCGCCGCCTTCTGGAGGTTTCGCGCCCGGCTGTAATAGCCGAGGCCTTCCCAGAGCTTCAAAAGTCCGTCCTCGGGACACTCGGCCAGCGCATAAACATCCGGAAGCGCCTCGATAAACCGCAGATAGTAATCTACGACGGACTCGACCCGCGTCTGCTGCAGCATGATCTCCGAGATCCAGATCCGATATGGATCCCGGACACCCCGCCAGGGCAATGTCCTCGAATTCTCATTATACCACAGAATTAACGGCTTTACAAAAGAAGAGTCCATTGTTATACTCCAAAATATAGGCAAAATCACCACATTTATCAAACATTTTAACCATATGTCGCAGCCGCGTCAAGATGAAGCCGGCTTAAGCGGGCATAAAGAAAAAGAGAGGTATTATGAAAGCTGTCATTTTTGATATAGACGGTACGCTCTGGGATTCAACGGAAAAGGTAGCGGTATCCTGGCGCAAAACCTGTACCCGGCACAAAGTCCCCTGCGGCCACATCACCGGGGAGCGTCTCAAAAAAGAATTCGGAAAACTCCTTCCGGACATCGGCCGCTCTGTCTTTCCGGAGCTTCCCGAAGAAGAAGTCCTCCGCCTGACCGAAGAGTGCTGCGAGAATGAAAACCGCGACCTGCTCGCCAATCCCCCGGAAGCCTATCCGGGCGTACATGAGCTATTCCGTGTTCTCGCCGGACAAATGCCGGTTTTTATTGTCAGCAACTGTCAGGCGGGCTATATCGAAGCCATGCTCAAAGCAACCGGGCTCGAAGATTTTGTCACAGACCACCTCTGCCCCGGAGACACCGGCGAGGCAAAGGCGGAGAACATTTGCCGGATTATCGACAAATACGGTCTGACGGACGCCGTCTATGTCGGGGATACCGCCGGCGATGCCAAAGCCTCGGCAAATGCTGGCATTCCGTTTGTTTTTGCGGCTTATGGCTTCGGACATGTGGAAAATGCGGCCGCAACGATCTTCAGCCCGCCGGAGCTTCTTCAGCTGACCGAAAGGCCCTTCCCCATCGTTCAGGGAAACCGTATTTCCTAAATGCGTCAGGACATTCCGGGGTTATTGCTCACCTCCGAGCCGGACACTCTCCCTAAAGGACTCGTTTATTCGTTTCTGGTCACACGGTGACCAGAAACGAAGGCGTTTTGCAATGAAATCGCCCTGCGGGCGATGGCAAAACGCAGGTCAGCGACAAACTATAATGTTATGGTTCATACACAGGCTGATTTATGTCACGGACCCGTGCCAAACAGCGAGTGTTTGGCACGGGTGTGACTTGTAACGTTTATTCTGCATTTTGTTATCATCCGCAGGGCTATTGATTTACGGAATGTCTGCGTTACGGTCCGGTGTGAACCGTAACATCCTGTGTTCTTCGCCCGATGAACGAATTCCCTGCAGGATGCCTTTAACGGCCGGCTTTGCGCCGGCCGCCGCGATATTTCAGACAAAGGAGATCTTATCTTATGCAGGAAACCTGGAAAAAAGAGTTTGAGCTTCTTCTCATGCGACGATATTCCGTTCCGGAGGCGCTGAAAGCCTCCGAGGTGCTGCTTCCGGCGATCTTCGGCGATTTTCGTCTGATGCTTGAGGCGGCAGCGGCAAATGAAATGATTCATGAGGAATACCGCACTGACGACGGTAAAACCGTCATTCATCTCTACGGAAAAAGAATTCCACAGCCTGCCCGAAAGCACCATACCAAGGGCGGTCCGGACCGCCTGATCCTCCGCCGCCTCCTTGTGGAGGACTTTGAGGTGCGTCTCCCTGTCCTCCCCGACGGGAGCCAGGGAATCCTGCTGTAAACCGCCCACGAGCGGCTAAGGAAGGCTGTCCGGCCGCGGCGCATGCGTTTTCCGCTGTGTTCGGACGGCATCAAAAAAGGGCCGGTCAGAAGAGAAAATCACGTCTCTTCTGCCGGCCTTTTTCGCTGTCCGCTTCCGTCCTGTCTTTCCGGTTCTTCTGAGGCTCCGGGAGCTTTCCCGGCATGCCGTTTCTTACGAAAGCCTTCCGGCCCTTATGCCTGCACCGGAAGCATTTCCGGAAAACGGGCGATTCGTCAGCCTTCCTTCGGCCGGGCCGGCGTTATCCTTCCGGCTCGTACTCAAGCTCCAGAATTTTTCCCGATGAGCGGCTGATCTCGTATTCAAAGGAATAGAGCACGCCGTTGATCCTTCCTTCGAACTCCACCTCCCAGGACGCGATCCCTTTGCAGAGCGTCTTTTTCACCGCAACGTCAAAGACGCTGCCTTTCACATTCAGGGATGTCTGTGCGTGGGCTTTCGCAATGGCAAGCGCACAGGCTTTTGTGACCGTGTTTTCGGCCGGCTTCGGGATCTTTACCCGACTAAGCACATTTTTATATCCGGACGTTCCTTTCGCGCGTATGCCATAGATTTTAAATCTATAGGTTTTTCCCTCTTTGTAGTTCAGAATTTTAAATTCAAGATCATCGCTGTCCCTGTCCAGAATCTTCGCCGCATAGCTCTTGCCGTCGGTATCCTTCACCCGCACCTTAACGTTCTTATAACTGACCTTGCCGGAAAAATCAACGTCAACCTTTCCTTTTCCCTCATACTGAACCTTCCGGATATCCGGAGCTGCCGCCGAGGCTGGCACCATCGGTACGGCCAGCAACACGGCCGCTAAAACCGCCGCGCCCGAAAGCTTCACCAGGAAGCCAAACAGTTGTTTCCATATCCTGCTTTTCACTTCGCTCTTCATCTTACCCTCCTTCTCAGCCGGTTTCGGATCTGTCGGATGTTCCGGCTTCCTTCGTTGTGCCTTAAGTATAGCACCGCCAGATGAAAAGCAGATGAAGCGAACATGAATTTTTCCGGGGAATTTCTTAATCATCGACCTCCCAGACAAGGACATTCCCGTTCTGCGCGTCAATCTCAAATTCAAATTCTATCCCCTGGTATTCGACCTCCCCCTCGTACCTCCATCTCCCGTCCTCTATCTCAAGCTCAAGCGACGTGATATCCCCGGATTCGGCTCCGGGCACGCGGGAGAGCACGAGGGTTATCACCTGCCATATGGCGGGACTGTCGCCGGATCACGGAAAGCGCTTTCTCCCGGTAATCCGGGTCCTCCAGCGCATACTCACTTTCTGAACAGATCACGGCCAGCGGCGTCCTCAGCTCGTGGGATACGTCCGAGGAAAACCTCCTTTCCCGCACGAAGGCTTCCTCAAGGCTGTCAAACATGCCGTTGATGGAACAGGTAAGCGCATAAAATTCGTCCTCCCGCCTGCCCGTCGGAATGCGTCTGGACAGATCCTTGTCTGCCCGGATCTCCTCGACCGTCCGGACGATCTTTCGGATCGGACGCAGGGTTTTTCGGGATATCCACCAGCCGCCGAGCACCGAAAGAAGCAGAAGGCCGGGCAGGACAAATAAAAAATAACGCAGAAGAAAGGCTGTAATCCTCTCCTGTCCGGTATGCCGCAGCATTCCACGGATCCAGATCTCCGCATCCTCGGTCAAAAAAACGCTGTCATAGACAAACCACTCCGCTCCGTGAACATCCCGGACAGTCTGTGATTCCTTATCGGAAAGCTCCGGAAAGCTGTCCACGCTTCCCGGACGACGGCCGGCAAGAAAATACCCGGTTTTGTCATAAAGACTGACATACACATCTTTTACAAAAAACCGGATGCTTCCGTCATAGATAAAATCACTGCCGGCAAATTTGATTTTTTCGCTGGTATCAGCAATGACCTCCAGCATCGTGCGTTCTATATTTCCGCGTTCCTCGGCGTTCTGCGCCCGTAATAGCAGAAGCCCGAGAACGGTGGTGACAAGGACAAGAAATAAGGAATACCAGATCGTAAGCCCGGTGGTGACAGATCTTCTCTTCATGCGATCACCTGCATTTTTCGGAAAGCGTGCACAGCAGCCCTGAACGTAAACGCCCTGACGGGGATAAGACATATACAAAACGGTAAAACGTTAACCGTCAGCTTCAGGAACCTGTGCCGGAAAAAATCATCGTAACCCCATGCCCGCTAAAAGACATTTATCGAATCACATAGCCGTAGCCTTTAACGGTTTCGATAAATTTTTCCGAGCTTTCCTTATCCAGCTTCTTACGCAGGTGATAAACGTAAACATCAATCACATTGGAGGCTCCGACATAATCATAGTTCCAGATATGTCCGGACAGTTTCTCTCTCGACAGGACTCTCCCGATATTCTGCATCAGATACTCCAGAATACTAAACTCTCTGGCCGTAAGAGAGATCTCCCTGCCGTTGCGCCAGACCCTTCGGGCAGCCAGATCCAGCCGCACGCCCCGGTGCTCATAAATACTGGTCGCGGCAGTACCTCTCCTTCTGCCGATGGCGCGGAGTCTTGCAAGAAGCTCATCAAAAGAAAATGGCTTGACAAGGTAATCGTCGGCTCCGGCGTCGAGGCCGGCGACCCGGTCCTCGACGCTTCCAAGAGCCGTTAAAAGCAAAACCGGCGTCAAGTTGCCGGATGAACGCATTTTCCTGAGAACACCAAGGCCCGTAAGCTCCGGCAGAAGAATATCGAGAACAATGCCGTCGTATTCGGCGCAGGCAAGGTAATCCAGGGCCTCCTTTCCGTCACTGCACGAATCCACGGCATAGCCCTCATGACACAGCTTTCGCACAAGAATCTCCCTAAGATCCGATTGATCCTCGACGACAAGGATTCTCATGTACGCCACCTCCTAAGCTTATGATAAAGAAAACGGGCATACATAGTTCGCACTTTGCGCCACTATATATAAAAGTCGATGGCTCCGCTGCTAACGCAGCTCCCGCCATCGCAGCCTGTATTCGCATTTTCGGGCTTACGCCCTTCATGCTCATACAGGCCAGCCCGCGCTATGCCCGCACGTCTGTGCGTGCAATCACGCCCATCCGGCGGTCGCACCGCGGGACTTTTAAAGTATAACGAAAACAAAAAATTCTCTGTAAGAAATGTAAAATCATTTCCCTACAGAGAACTCTTCGATATATAAAACATATTAAAACAGGGGAAGAGGGAGTCGAACCCCCATTGACGGTTTTGGAGACCGCTCTCCTACCATTAGAGGATTCCCCTACCTTTGAAACATAAAACGGAAACAATCCGCTCTATGCTTCGGGGCGCTTACACACCCTCAAAACCGCATATACGAAATCTTTGCTTTTCTGATCAAGCCCTCGTCCGATTAGTAACAGTCAGCTGCACGCATTACTGCGCTTCCACCTCTG
>CACZBB010000056.1:0-10400 GCA_902779245.1 uncultured Lachnospiraceae bacterium
TTTTAATTTAAAAATACATTCTTCTAATTTTTTTTTATTTATAATATTTACCATGTATTTATTTTTTGTTGGTATGGAATTTCCGGCAAATCCTGAAAAATTAATAATTCCAATTTTTAAATTATCTTTAACGAATATATAATAATCTTTTTGACTATCTTCTAAACTATTTGATATCCCTAATGTGGTAATATTTGGATATTTTGTTTTCCAAAAATTAATTGTATTAATAATACCTTTTTCTTGATGAGAATAAGCAAATGTACTTGCATGCAAAACAACTTTAAATCCTGCATTAGCTATAGAATCTCCAAGCTCTTTAGGAGTGTTAGTCAATTTTTTTATGAATTTTTTTTCCCCAGGATCTATATGAAATATTGTTTCTTGTTGAACGATGGATAAATCGGCACTTTTTATATCAGAAGATATATGCTTGAATAAATGATCGTAATTAAATGTATTATCTGTTTTGATACCACTTCTGTATGCTTTTTGGTTTAGGAAAATTGAACCAGCAAAAAGTAAATTAACATCTACTTCATTTTCGGTGTTATTTTTGGGAATTTCTATTGGAGTGGAATTATCTGCACATCTATGTTTTACACATTTTTGATTTAAAGGACATTTTTTTTTTACATCACATATATTTTTATCGAATAAACCCAAAGTTTTTGTATTTTTGACTTCATATTCTGTCATACAACGATTTATTTTACAAAATAAACCTTCTTCACATGCTGCATCTGAAACACAATCTTCTCCATGTTTTGAACGGAAACTTTTTTTTAAAATTCCTGAGTTTTTTTGAGGATTCCTTTTTTCGCGCCGCCGTCTTTTGCGGCGCGAGAAGTATACTATCACACCCCGCCGGCAAATGCAAGCACTTTTTTTATTTTTTTTAAAGTTTTTTTCAGGTTTCTTTTATTTTCTCCCGAAAAGAAAAACCGGCGGAACAGGCATTTTCCGTCCCGCCGTCAGCTACACTTGCCGAAAGCTTTATTTCAGCCGGATCAGTCCGGCCTTCATGTCCGTGACCAGAAAATACCGGTTCTGCCCGATCTTCAGAATGTCAAAAATCGTCCCTTCCTCTAATTTGCCGTCAAAGCTTTTAAAGCCGTCCAGCGTATAGACCGCAAGGTCCGCGCCGTTGGAAAAGACCACGCTTCCTTCGCTGATGGAGATCCGGTCATAGGCGATGTCCACCGGAAAAGAGCTCCGGAGACGGCCGCCCGCGGAATAGAGCTCCATCCGATAGCGGTGCTCCACATCCCTGCTGCCGAAGACAAAGCCGATGCAGCCGTCGCCCTCCACCACGCTCAGGACGTTCTCCGTGAAATCCACCTCCACCGGTTCTCCCCCGCGGAAGACCGAAAAACCGCTGTCGCGGACCGCCTCAAAGCCGCCTTCATAATAAGTAAGGTACGGTAGGAGCTCGCCCTGATAATTGCGGTCGCCGGCGACATGGTCCTCCAGCTCCTGCCCGGCCGCCCCGAAATTATAAAAGACCAGACGTGTCCCGACGGTGCTGCCGAAGCTCTCAAAATAAGCCACGGCAACCGTCTCACCATTTTCCGATACGGCAAATGCCGCGATCTGGTCTTCGCGGGCGGCGTCCTCCGCCAGCTCCGCGATGATCTCGCCGTTTACCGTATAATAGACGAGCTTCGTGTAATCGCCATTTTCAAGAGCCGCGACGACATTGCCCGCCCCCGATACTCTGGCGGCGATAATCGGCAGCTCGGTGCCGAAGCCGCCCGCCTCGCCCTCTCCGTCAAAGACGACGACGCGCGTGCCCCGGCGGTCGTAAACCGCGATGGCCTTGCCGGACGTGACCGCCACGGGCTGCGCGAGATCATAGGCGCGGTTCCACAGAACGTTGAGATCCGTATCCAGAAGGGACAGGCCGTCCTGGGAGTAGCGCAAAAGCTTCCCGTTGACCAGCCGGTAATTGGAAATGTTGTCCGCGACATTCCTCGATGAGACCGTCTCGTAGCCGGTATACACGCGATGGCTGACGAAGTACCGGGCCAGGATCGCGGCGATCGTCACAGCGGCCAGCAAGTATATGATTTTCGCGGCAAATGCACGCCGCCTGTTTTTCGCGCGCACGGTTTCCGCCGCCTCCGGATCGTCCGCGGGAACGCGAAGCTGAAATTCCAGAAGATCCCGCAGATGATCCCAGCGCTCGCCCAGTGTCTTTTTTCGTTTTGCCATCCCGTTCACCCCCTTCCCGCGTCTGATTCCCGCGTCCTAAAGAACGGTTCTTCCGTCGAGGGCGCGGAGAAGCGTCACCTCGTCGATATTCTCAAGATCGCCCCCCACCGGCACGCCGCTGGCGATCCGGGTGACACGGATCCCGGTCGGCTTGATGAGCTTGCTGATATACATGGCCGTCGTCTCGCCCTCCAGCGAGGAATTGGTCGCGACGATCACCTCGCGAATCTCCTCCGTGGAAAGCCGCGTCATCAGCTCCTTCAGCCGGATATCTCCGGGCCCGACGCCGAGCATCGGCGAAATCGCCCCGTGCAGCACATGATAGACACCCTTGTATTTGCCGGTCTTCTCGTACGCCGCGAGATCCCGCGGCGTCTCCACGACCATGATCGTTGTGTGATCGCGCTTTTCGTCCGCGCAGACCGGACAGACCTCGCCGTCCGTCAGTGTGCAGCAGGAGCTGCAGTAGCGGACATTCCGGCGGGCGTTCAGAATACTCTCCGCAAGGCGCGCCGCCTTCGCCTCCGGCTGCGCGATAATATAGAAAGCCAGGCGCTGGGCGCTCTTTGCGCCAATGCCGGGCAGCTGCGAGAGCTGCTCGATCAGCACCTGGATCGGTCCGTTAAAATAGGCCACCGCCGAGCCCTCCGAGTCCGCCAAGGCCGCCGGTCATCTTTCCCATCATCTCGCTCTGCGCCGCGTCGACCTTGGCAAAAGCCTCGTTGATGGCGGCGACGATGAGATCCTCCAGCGTCTCCACGTCTTCCGGATCGACCGCTTCCGGATCGATCTTGAGGCTCTTCACCTCTTTTTTTCCGCTCACGGAGATCTCGACGACGCCTCCGCCGCTGGTTGCGGTAAAGATCGCCTCCTCCATCTCCTTCTGCTGCTCCTCCATCTGGCGCTGCATCCGCTGCGCCTGCTTCATCAGGTTGTTCATCCCGCCGGGCATGCCGCCCGCGAAACCGCCCCGTTTTGCCATACTTGTCACCTCCATGGACTTCATTCACAAATGAACATGTATCAAACTGCGCGCCGTTATCCGACCGCGGGCTACTCCTCCTCGATCACGAACCCGCCAAGGTTCAGCTTTCCCTCCGCCTCGCTGAGCTCCGTCTCCTCCTTCACATTCAGGGACGCAAGCCCCGGGTGCTCCGTGCCGGCGAGGGCAAGGCGAACCTCCGCCTTCTTTCCCAGAAGCTTCTCCGCGGCGGCCGTCACGCCGATTACGATCGCCTCCTGCTTCTCCGGGTTCAGATTCAGCATATTCGGTTTCTTCTCCCGGAGATACAGAATATTTTCCCCCGTCTGCCCGTTATAGCTCGGTTCAAGATTGCGAAGCGCCGCCCCGACAAAGCCCGAGGACATTTCTCCGCCGCGCGCCGACGCCATCATTTTCGCCTGTTCTGTCACGGTATCCCAGGTATCGGCAATACGCCGCAGATCCTCCGGCGCGGCCTTGGCCGGCGGCTCCTTCGGCACTTCCGCCTTTATCGGCTCCGGGCGCTCCGCCGGCGCGGGCGAGGGAATGTATCCGCTCTCCAGACTGTTCATCAGCGTATCCACCGTCCCTTCGAGGGCGGCCAGCCGTTCCCGGAGAGCTTCCCCTCCCTTCTCCATCTGCGGGCGGCAGATACGGACGAGCGCAACCTCCGTCAGCGTCCGCCGGCTCGTCGCGTTCCGCAACGTTCCCTGCAGATCCGAGAGAACGCGGATATACCGCATAACGGTCTCCGGAGGCACCTTTCCGCGCAGCGCGGTCAGCTCCGCGATCTCCTGCTCCGAAGCGTCTACCATTTCCGCGGACGCGTCGGACGCAAGCAGCAGCAGAAGGTTCCGAAGATACCAGATAAAATCCGTGACAAGCTGCCCGATCTCCCGGCCATCGTCCAGCATTTGTCCTAAAAGCCCGATCGCGCCGCCCGCGTCGCCGCGAAGCAGAAACCCCAGAAGCTCGCGGAAAACCTCCGTGTCCACCGCGCCCAGCGCTAAGAGCGCCGTCTCGTAACGGAGCGTTTCGCCGCTCTGCATGGCAAGACACCGGTCCAGCAGTGAAAGCGCGTCGCGCATTGAACCGTCCGCCTGCCGCGCAATGAACATCAGCGCCTTATCCTCGGCGAACATTTGTTCGGCGTGAAGAAGCTCCCGCATCCGCGCCCTCAGCATATCCGCGCTGATCCGCCGGAAATCATACCGCTGGCAGCGCGAGAGGATCGTCGTCGGAATCCTCCCGGCCTCCGTCGTCGCCAAAATGAAGATCACGTAGGAGGGCGGCTCCTCCAGCGTCTTTAAGAGCGCGTTAAAGGCTCCCGCCGACAGCATGTGAACCTCGTCGATGATATACACCTTATAGTTTCCTTCCGCCGGCCGGTAGCGGACCTCCTCCACGATCTCGCGGACGTTATCGACGCCGTTGTTGGACGCGGCGTCGATCTCGATCACGTTCATGGCCGTCCCGTCGCGGATCGCCCTGCAGGAAGCGCACTCCCCGCAGGGATTTCCGTGATCGGGATGCTCACAGTTGACAGCCCTCGCGAGAATCTTCGCGATGGACGTTTTTCCGGTTCCCCTTGTCCCGCAAAACAGGTACGCATGCTGCATGCGCCCGGTCATCACCTGATTGCGCAGGGTCGTCACAATCGCGTCCTGCCCGCGGACATCGTCAAAGGTCTGCGGACGGAATTTACGATATAACGCGACATAAGACATACACACTCTCCGTTAATAGCATAGAAGGAAATGACCGCCCGAATGTTTGGCGTTCGCCAAATGTCCACGAACACGCGTGCAGGCACACGTTTCGCAGCCGCCTGGCTCACAGCTTCTCTCAGTCGCCAAAGCTGATGCCGATGAACTTGGCAAGCTCGATCGTCTGGTCATTCGGGTCCACCGCCTTGAGCTTTCCGGCGCTCTCCTCCAGCGGAACCTTGACAATCTTTCCGTTCACCGTCGCCACCATGCAGCCATACTCGCCGTTCACGATAAGCTGGGCCGCATACGCGCCGAGACGGGTGGAAAGGAGACGGTCGAACGGATCCGGCGAGCCGCCCCTCTGGGTATGGCCCGGAACGGTCACGCGGACCTCGGAGCCGAGGCGTTCCGTGATGTCCGCCGCCAGCTTATAGGAGACGGACGGATACTTCTTCAGCATCTTCTCCATCTCTTTCGCGCGATCCTTCTTCTTCATGGCCGCCATCTCCTTGGGGAGCGCGCCCTCGGCGACGGCGAGGATCGTGAACTTCTTGCCGCTCGAATGCCGCTTGTCGATGGCCGCGCAGACTTTGTCAAGGTCGTACGGAATCTCCGGGAGCAGGATGATGTCCGCGCCGGACGCAAGCCCCGCGCTCAGCGTCAGCCAGCCGACCTTGTGGCCCATGACCTCGACGATGAAAACACGGCCGTGAGAGGAGGCGGTGGTGTGGATCTGGTCGATCGCCGCGGTCGCGATGTCGATGGCCGACTGATAGCCGAACGTCAGGTCCGTGCCCCAGATATCGTTGTCGATGGTCTTCGGCAGATGAATAACGTTGAGGCCTTCCTCGCGAAGAAGGTTCGCGGTCTTCTGTGTCCCGTTGCCGCCGAGAATAACGACGCAGTCCAGGCGAAGCTTATAGTAATTCTGCTTCATCGCCTCCACCTTGTCCAGGCCGTTGGCGTCCGGAACGCGCATAAGCTTGAACGGCTGGCGGGAGGAGCCGATGATGGTGCCGCCCTTGGTGAGGATCCCCGAGAAATCGTTGGACGTAAGCAGACGATAGTTCCCGTAGATCATGCCCTTGTAGCCTTCCTCAAAGCCGTAGACCTCCACGTCCTTCAGATTGTTGAAAAGTCCTTTGACAACCCCGCGCATGGTGGCGTTGAGCGCCTGGCAATCGCCGCCGCTGGTAAGCAGACCGATTCGCTTCATACTCTTTTTCTCCTTCTTAAATGTTTTTTCAGTTTTGCAGTTGGCCCGGCGTCAAAAACGCATTTATCCTCATTTTTCCGCCCGGAGCCGCCGGAAATTGATTATTTGTTACTGTTCACTCCCGAGCCAGACACTTGCTGTCTGGCTGCGGGCTAGTGAGAAAAATCAGACCGGTATAGACCACAGATTTCTATTCTGTCGCTGACCTGCGTTTTGCCATCGTCCGAAGGACGATTTTATTGCAAAACGCCTTTGTTACTGTGAACGGAGTGAACAGTAACGATTATTTTATTATACGACATCAAAAGACATTTGACAATTCTCTGATTTTCGGATATACTTCATTTGTCCGCGCAACCGGGGCAGTAGCGGAGCCCTGTTGCCTGCAATCCGCTATAGCAGGGGTGATGCCGAGCCGAGGGCCAAATTTGATGGAGCTGCCCTCTCAAAGTGGTGTTGACGTCTGGGTCTTACGCGACGGAAACCTGTGAACCGTGTCAGGGTGGGAACACAGCAGCACTAAGCAGGACCTTTCGGGTGCCGTGAGGGTGCCTTGGCCGAGCTAACTGGAGAGGTAACGTCTGTTGGGTGCGATTCGGAGCAAGGCGCGCGGATATTTGGCCGTTAGGGGGCACCCCTTAACGGCCAAAGTTTTTTTGCGCAGAATGCCGCGAAGCCGCGCAAGGCAGCGGCTTTCCTTGCGCGGCTCTGTAAATAAAAAAACCTCTTCTGCCTTAACCCGGCAAAAGAGGTTTTTTATAGCGGAGAGGATGGGATTCGAACCCATGCACCGGTTACCCGATGACCGCATTTCGAGTGCGGCTCGTTATGACCACTTCGATACCTCTCCATCTGAAAATGAACATGTGAAAGAATCAGGACGCGCCGATATCTTCGGCCTCCGCGCCCACGATCAGCGCCCGCGCCTTCTCCGCTTTTCTCGCGGCGTCACGCTTCCGAAGCTCCCGGAAGAACTCCTTCAAAAGACCGCTGCACGCTTCCTCCAGAACCCCCCGCGTCACCTCGACCCGGTGATTAAACCCTTCCATCTCCAGAAGGTTCGTCACCGAGCCGGCGCAGCCGGCCTTCGGATTCATGCAGCCGATGACGCAGCGCGGAATTCTCGCCTGTACGATCGCCCCCGCGCACATCGGGCACGGCTCCAGCGTCACATACAGGGTACAGCCCTCCAGCCGCCAGTCTCCGAGAACTCTCGCCGCTTTTCTGATCGCGGCGATCTCCGCGTGAGCCAGCGTGCTCTTGTCGGTGTTCCGGCGATTGTATCCCCGGGCAATCACCCGGCCCTCGTAAACGATGACGCATCCGATCGGCACCTCGCCGATCTCAGCCGCCCGCCGGGCTTTCCGCAGCGCCTCGCGCATAAATCTTTCATCTTCGTCCATACCTGCACAGTATAAACGATACCCGGACAAAATGCAAGCAAAATTTCGAAAAATTTGTTGATGTAACCTCCGTTCACAGTAACAAAAATTTCAGCTTTACGCCCCTTTCCCCAGCCGGTTCTCGATAAAATCCGGAACCTCCTTGGGCGAGATTCCGAGAATAAATCCGAATTCTCCGAAAAGGATCCTCTGCGTCTCCCGAAGGACGCGCTCATCCGAGCTGTGGAATTTCTTGCCCAGCTTCTTTTTCTCGATCGACTTTTGCCGGAGCGTCGAGAGCAGGCAGATCATCTCCCGCCGGTCACAGCGGGACAGGATCTGCGTAAAGCTCTCCTGCCTTTTCTTATCATTGTCCAGCCACACGGACTCCGCCGACGGCAGACTGTCGATCAGCTCAAAGACCTCGCTCTCTCCGACGACCGGACGAACCTTCGGGCTGTCCAGATCCGCCGGCACATAGATTTTCGTCCCGGATTCATAAACCGGCGTCAGAACATAATACTTTTTTGTCCCGATACCGGAAATATTTCTTTCAATCAGATCGGTGACCCTGCACACGCCTTCCGGAACATGAATGATGGCTTCGTTGATTTCTAGCTTCGTCATGGGGCACTCCTGCGTCCGGAAAAACGCCGCCGGACCTCGGAACCTGCTTTTAACACCTCTTTCTACCTATTATTATAGCACACTCTTTCGAAAAAAGTAAGGCTCTCGGAAAAAGAAAATTTTCCGAAAAATGTCACAGCAGGATGCAGGTAAAGGAGATCATCCCGTTCTTCCAGGACGCACTGATGCTCCCGTTATAGCTCGAGACAATGCTTTCGGCAATGGAAAGGCCGATCCCGTATCCGCCTTTTTCGGTATTGTGCGAACTGTCTTCCCGATAAAACCGCTCAAAAAACCGGCTGTAATCCACATTGGCCCCGGCCGCATAGTCGTTGGAAACCACCAGACGGATCCCCTTCGCCTTGCCCCGCCTCGAAAGCTGCGCCGTCACCTTGCCGCCTTCGTCGCAGTACTTGATCGCGTTGTCCAGAAGAAGCGAGGCCAGCTGCCGGATCGCGGCCTCATCCGCAACCAGCCGCACATTTTCCTCGATCTCCTGCACGAGCTCCTTCCCGTTCTGCGTCGCCACCGGCGCAAAGGTATCCGCCGTATCCTTCACCGCCGCCGACACGTCGACCTCCGCCAGCGCGGTTTTGTCGGCCTTCTCCTCGGCGCGGGCGATCGTAACGAGGTTCTTGATCAGCCCGTTCATCCGGTCCACCTGCCGAAGCGTCGACGTCGTCCACTCGCTCTCGCCGTTCATCAGCTCCACCAGTTCCGTATTGGCCCGGATCACCGCCAGCGGGGTCTTCAGCTCATGGCTGGCATTCGTAATAAACTGCTTCTGGCGCTCGATATTCCGAAGCTCCGGCTGGATCATCCGGTCCGAAAAGAAATACACCGGCCAGAAAACGATGATCAGTATGCCCATGCAGATCACAATAGAAGCATAAAGAAGCCTGTGCATGGCCGTGATCTGCGCCGAGCCGTCGAAGAAAGAGACGACCGAGCCGTACCGGGTCTCCTTCATGAGATAATAATATCCCCCGTTATTTCCGAACTCCTTCTGCTCATCATAGGTCTGTTCGGCAAAGGCTGCGGCCACCTTCGCGCTCTCCTCCGAAATATCGGAAGGAAGGATCTCCAGAACATTTCCTTCCTGGTTCAGAAGTACGGCAAAATACGGATCCAGGGTTTTAACCCTCTCGTAATAGTTCGAGGATACATCCCTGTAATAGCCGGTGAACAGGGCGAAAAGATCAAAGGAATCATCCCGAAGCCATCCGGCAGACGCCGCTTTCTCCAGTGCCTTACTGTCCGTGGAATAATCGCGGCCCGTATCATTGCCCATCGACGCGGTTCCCCGCTCCTCGCCGTACTGCTCGCACATCAGCTCCAGCACCTGCCGGATCTCCCGGCGCGTAGCGACGTAGTTGGTCACATTAAGGAGCATCACCAGGAAGAAAATAACGAAAGCTATGGCAAGCATGGCAATGAAAATAAATTTTTTGCGCAGAGCGCGGACAGCTTTTGAATTCATGCAATCCTCTCCTTATGTCTTTTGGCAGTTCTCTCCCGGCAGCCGGGCCGTCCCGGCTCTCCGCGGGAGCGGTCAGCCCGCCTCAGCCGTCAGCACAAAGCTTCCGCCGCGCTCTCCCCGGATCACCGCCTTCGAACCGACGGAGGAAAGCTTTCCCCTAAGATAAGAAATATACAGCCAGACCGTGTCCGGGCCGGCATTAGGCTCAGAGCTCCACACGTTCCCCAGAAGATACTCCGTGGTAAGCTCCCGCCCGGCATTCCGGATCAGGGCCTGCAGGAGCTCAACCTCCTTAAGCGAAAGGCGGATCGTATTCACCGCCGCCAGCTCAAGCTGCTCCGCCCTCAGGCAAATGTCCGCATAGCTCATCTCCGCGGAATCATAATTCTGACGGCGGCGAGTCATCGACCTCACCCTCGCCAGAAGCTCCTTCATGGCAAATGGCTTCGTCAGGTAGTCGTCAGCGCCGGCGTCGAGTCCGTCCACGCGGTCGTCCACCTCGGCCTTGGCGGTCAGAAGAAGGACCGGCGTGACAATCCCCTCCGCGCGAATGCGCGTAAGAACCTCCAGCCCTGTCATTTTCGGCATCATGATATCGAGAATGATCCCGTCAAAGCTGTCATTCTCCAAAAACTCCAGTGCCTCCGCCCCGTCGTAGGCGGAAGTCACCTCATACCCCTGGTGGCTGAGAAGCGCCGTCACGGCGCGATTCAGATCGCTTGTGTCCTCTGCAAGCAGTAATTTCATAAGCACCCCTTTCCTGTCTAAAAAACATTTGAACAAAGGTTTT
>CACZBB010000056.1:10410-26648 GCA_902779245.1 uncultured Lachnospiraceae bacterium
ACCATAAAATTATAGTTTGTCGCTGACCTGCGTTTCACAGAAAACAGTCCACTGGACTGTTTTCTGTACACTGAGGCGTGCCATCGCCCGCAGGGCGATCTCATTGCAAAACGCCTTCGTTTCTGGTCACCGTGTGACCAGAAACGAACAAAGGCTTCGGGCATTCCGCCCAAAAGTCCGGGTTTTGATTTCGTTACAGCAGTTTTTATTCTTCCCCCTGAATCATATCCCGGATCGTCTGCATCGAGAGATCCGTCGAGGCCAGCTCATCCGCGCAGCGCTTCAGCTCGCTCGAAATCAGCTCAAGATTTCCGCCGAGGTTCTTTTTATATTTGATCTGATGCTCAAGCGCCGCCCAGACATCCATCGAAATCGTCCGGATCTGAAACTCCACGAAATACTTGCCGTCAAAGCGCAGAATCATATGATAGCTACGGTAGCCGTTCTTCTTCGCGTGTTTAATGTAATCCTTCTCCTCGATCACCTCGCCGCCCTGGAGCAGCTTGATCTCATTGACAAAATAAAAAACATCCTTCAGAAAAGCGCAGACGATCCGGATGCCGATCCCGTCGTGGATCTCCACCAGCGCCGACTCCGTCGTCTCCGGCAGGTTCTTGCGGCGGCATTTCTCGCGCATGCTTTCCTCGCTCTTAATGCGGGACAGGCAGTGCTCCACCGGATCCTCGCCCCGGATCTGCTTCTCATGCTTCCGGATCTCGTTAATACTCTCGATCAGCCGATCCCTCAAAGCCTCCATTTTCGGCAAATGATCCCCGTAAATGCTCTGTTCAGCCATTTTTTCCTCCTTCGAAAGCCCGAGGGCGATTAATTCCTGGATGCCGACGCCTTAGCGTGCATAGAACCGTCCGGCGGACGGTTCTTTGCAAGCGCTCCGAACCTTCATGGCTGGTGATGTATAAGATGCGCATGAAGGTTCACCCGGCAACCGCAACCAGACTTTCTTTAGTATAACACGCCCGGCAAAGTCAGACAACTTGTTATATCATTAAAAAAGTATAGCCTGCTTCGCGTCATTACGCCGGTCTCATTCTTGCTGCCGAAAGCCATCCACCCCCTTGACAAATTTCCGGAAAATGCGAAAATAGGACATTGAAAACCATTGTTTCTTAAAATATATTCAGGAAGGGAGTCGAACCATGTCCCAGAAAACCGTAAAAGTGGCACTGATCACCGGTTACCTCGGCGCCGGCAAAACGACGCTGCTTAACCATATTCTCAGCAACGACGAAAGCATCCGCGCGGCAGTCATCGTCAACGACATCGGCGAGGTCAACGTGGACGCGGATCTTATTGCCCGCGGCGGCATCGTCACCCAGGAAAACAGCAATCTTGTTCCCCTGACCAATGGCTGCATTTGCTGCACACTTCGCGACGATCTCGCCAAGCAGCTCACCGATCTCGCGAAAATGGAGCAATTTGACTATATTATCATCGAGGCCTCCGGTATCTGCGAGCCGATCCCGATCGCCCAGACCATCGCCGATATCTGCGAGGAGAGCACGGAAGACGGCCTGCCGATGGTTCTTGACAACATCATCGCTGTCGTGGACTGTGCCCGCATGCACGACGAGTTCGAGGACGGCCGCAGCCTTATGAAGGAATCCGTCGAGGAGGAGGACATTGAAAACCTCCTCATCCAGCAGCTTGAGTTCTGCAACACCGTCCTGCTCAACAAGGTCGACACCGTCACAAAGGAGCAGCTCGGCGAGCTCAAGGCCATCGTCCGCGCGCTCCAGACCAAGGCCGTCATCATTGAGGCCAACTATGCCAAGGTAAAGATCGCCGACGTCCTCAACACCGGGCGCTTTGATCTCGAATCCGCCATGCAGTCCGCCGGCTGGATCGAAGCGATCCAGAGCGACGGCAGCGAGCCGAAGGACGGCCGCCATGACGACGAGGACGAGGACGAGGAGCACGGCCACCACCACCACGACGACGATGATTACGACGAGCATGACCATCACCATCACGACGATGACGACGAGCATGACCATCACCATCACGATGATGACGACGACGACGATGACGACGAGCATGATCATCACCATCACGATGATGACGACGACGATGACGACGAGCATGACCATCACCATCACGACGACGACGAGCATCACGAGGCGAAGAAGGGTCACGGCCATCACCACCATCATCACCATCACCACCACAACGAGGACGAGTCCCAGCAGGTACTCGAATACGGCATCGGCTCCTTCGTCTATTTCCGCAGGAAGCCCTTCGTCCGCGAAAAGCTGGTCGAGCTCGCCCAGAAATGGCCGCGCGCCATCATCCGCTGCAAGGGCATGGTCTGGTATAAGGAGGATCCCTCCATGTCCTACATCTTCGAGCAGGCCGGCCACCTCATCCAGGAAATGCCCAGCGGCCGCTTCCTCGCTTCCGCCGATCCCGCCTCCATTCGCCGCGTCCTCGCCAAATACCCGAAGGTTCGCGAAATGTGGGATGAGAAGTACGGCGACCGCATGCAGAAGCTCGTCTTCATCGGCCAGAACATGGATCAGAAAGCCATCGAAAAAGCCCTCGACGACTGTCTCACCGACTAAATCCCGGGCAGAGCCGGCGGCCGGTTCCTTGTAAACAAGGTTGACACGCCGCCCGCAAACAATTATAATATCCTTTAGGGACTTGCAGCTAATCAGGTTTACTTCCCATTCCGGTTTGCCTTCGGGCAATGATTAACCTGATAATATCGCAAGCCCCTTTTTTCATTTTTCGCGATTCGATCCGCAGACCGTCGTTCTCAGATCAACAGGATCCAGACAGTTGCTGTTCACTCCCGAGCCGGACATCCGTTGTCCGGCTCTCGAACGGGCAGTAACCAGCCATCCATCTTTCCCGGGTGCTGCATATGAGGTATCATCATGGACAAAACGCTTAAAAACTATCTCTTCACAAAGCACATCCTCGTCGTGGACAGCGGCTACCCGAAAGGCCACGCCTTCGAGGTCCTCATTTCCATGGCGCGTCTTTTCGGCATCCGCGTGACCAAAGGCCAGGAGCTCCTCACGCGGCAGATGATCCCCTTCACGGCCGGCCTGCTTGGGCAGAGCGTCCCGGCGCCCTTCTACAGGGGCTTCCCCCGCTCCGTCCGCGAGCTCACGCCCGATCAGCTCCTCTTTGACCAGCTGATCCATTACACCGAAACCTACGGTCTCGGCAACTGGGGCGAGCCCGGCCATTCCGTCTTCGAGCGCGACTTTGAGCGCCTCGCCTTCGCGGAGAACGTCGAGCCGAAGGACTTCATCGCCGTCGACGAGGCGGAAGCGGCCGTCTTCATCCGCGAAAGCGCCGAAGCGCTCCTTTCCGGCACCCGCCCGCTCTCCGAAGAACAGTTTGCCTTTGTCACGGCGGCCGTCCGCGGCGGTTTCATAAACGCAAGTAAGATCCGCGTCGCCTCGAAGGACACGGCCGTCCGTCTGCTCCTCGAATTCCGCGACCTCGCCTTCGCGAAGAGCCTCGCCCTGCCCGACGTCCTGCGTCTCGCCGGCGAGATGAATTATCTTACGCAGACGCGGCGTCTTAGCCCGGCGTCTGTCCGGCTTCTTTGCCGGGTGAAGACGGACAAGAAATACTACGTTGGCGATCTTCGGAACCTGACCCTGAAAAACAAGGATCGCAAGCTCCTCGCCCGGCTTCTTGATGACCTCCTCGAGTGTGAGATCACGCCCGCAAGCCTCTCGTCCTGCTACGAAAAAAAGGCCCTCTGGGCGGGCTTGCTCCATCATATCCATTACCGTCCGAAAAACGAGCGCGCCGTCGCCTTCCTTCGGCAAATGCGCGGCCGCGGAAACGCGTCGTTCTCCTCGCGTTTCGAGGCAGAGCTGGCCGCCGGCGACATTCCGGGCGCGGCGGCCGCCCTCGAATCTCCCGCCAACGTGCTCCGGCACCTCCAGTACCTCTTAAGCCGCTGCGAGACGGAAGCCGAGGCGGACGCCGTCCTCAATTCTCTCGATTCGAAGAACGCGATCGTTCTTCTGCAGCTGCTCTACAAGTACGATCTTCCCGAGGAAAAGGCTCTCCGCACCTTCCGCTTTACCCGCCATCATCTGCTCTTCGTCCACAGGGAAACCCGCGCGGAAGCCGCGCACCGCCGTTCCTTCCTTTCGGCAAATGTCCGCTCCAAGGTCGCGGCGCGTGTCCGCGAGCTGCTGACCGCGTCGTTAAAAGGACGCCTCGGCCGGGTCTACGTCGATCCCGCCATGGCCCATATCGCCGTCCCGGTCCAGGAGACCGCCTCGCAGGGCGGCTTCGGCATCCTGCCCAAGGGCAGCCGTCTCCCCGTCCCCGCCGGCAAAAAAATCCGCGCCTTCGTCTACTGGGAGAAGGTCAACGACATTGATCTTTCCGTGATCGGGATTTCCGCGGACGGCCGCGAAATCGAATTCTCCTGGCGAACCATGGCCGCCGAACAATCCGCCGCCATCACGTTCTCCGGAGACGAAACCTCCGGCTTCCATGGCGGCTCCGAATTCTTCGATATCGATTTCGAAGCCTTTACAGACAAATGGCCGGAGATCCGGTATCTTGTCTTTTGCGCCAACGTCTATTCCGCATTGCCCTTCGCGGACTGCGTCTGCCGCGCGGGCTATATGCTCCGCGATACCGAGGACACCGGCGAGATCTTCGAGCCGAAAACCGTCGCCTCCTCCTTCACCGTCAACTGCCGATCGACCTTTGCCTATCTTTTTGCCCTCGACTTAACGGCGCGGGAGTTCATCTGGCTCAACCTCGTCAAAAACAGCCAGACCACGGTCGCCGGGACGGAAAGCCTGGCCTTCCTCACCGACTACTTTGACCGCGTCCGCGTCTTCAGCGTCTACGATCTCTTCACATACCTTGCGGAGGAGACCGTGGAGACCCCCGAAGAAGCCGAGATCGCCGTCACCGACCGCGCTCTCCCGGAAAATGCCGCCGCAAAGCAGATCCACAGCTACGATATCGACCGAATCACGGGATTGCTGTAAATATGAATACACAATATGATCCATTCGGCCGGCCCGTCCGGCCGGAGCCCGAGCTCTATGACGATCCCTCGCCTAATGCGCTGTCTCTGGCAGCGCTGGTCTGCGGGGTGCTCGCGATTCTCTCGTTCTGCGTCGGCGGCGCGATCATTCCCGCGGCCCTCGGTGTTCTTTTTGCGCTCCTTTCCCGGAAAAAGCGCATGTGCGGACAGGCTAAGATCGGTTTTTTCCTTTCCCTCGGCGCCCTCGCCGTCTATGTGCTCGCGCTCCTCTTTCTCGTCGGAACGCTCGCCATCACCGGCATTCTCGGCCCGGTCACGGAAAAAGCCCTGCAGACGGACTTCACCGATCCGGACTCCGTCGCCGAGTTCCAGGAAGAAACCTACCGGCTCCTCGACTCCCTGCTGGAAAGATATTCAAGGTTTCTGCCGGAGGAATACGTAAAGCACCCCGCGGCGGAAAAGCCGCAGGCTGCCGTTGAGGAAAACTCCGCGCATTCCGCCTTCGTGACTTTGGGCTCCCGGCCCGGCCGCAGGCTGCCGTCAGCGCCCGGCCTCTCTCCGCTCAGTGGATCGGAATGCCGAAGCCCAGCCACAGCACATTTCGCAGGATCCAGTTTCCGAGCAATAAAGCCAGCCCGATCCAGAGATATACACTTTTCAGGGGAAAAACAAATCGGCGCCGCCGGATCAAAGCCCCGGCAGCATTTGCCAGAATATAAATAAGAAGAAATCCCGCCGCGTAAACAAAAAACGGGTGATATAAAAAGGCTTCGGCAAATCTGAAGGAAAGAAGCGCCTCGGCGGCATGGCCGATCCCGCAGCCCGGGCAGTAAAACCCGGTGAGGCTTCGAAACACACAGGGCGGAAATGCCCGCATCGGATGAATTCCCAGTCCCGCGCACACGAAAAATGCCGCCGCGAGGGCGGCAAAGATCCCCAGAAGGATCCGATAAACAACAATCTCCTCGCGTTCAGGGAAAATCCGCTCCGGCATACCCCCTCCCCAAAACCATAACATCTATCGCAAAGCAAAACGCCCTATCCCAACGGAGGTTCCCCATGCGGCCAAAAACCGATCTGAAAGCCTACGTCCGCAGCCGTCTGACCGGCCAGTGGACCCGCCCCGTCCTCGTGGCGGGTATATGCCTCACGGCAGACATGCTCCATATGGCCGTTCTTCTGCCCTTCTCCGTCGCCAGCGGCCCGCTCCCGACAGTCATCGGCATCGTGGTATCCTTTATCCTCTCGCTCCTTGGCTACCTTCTCGTCGCCGGGCAGGCCTCCTACCACCTTGCCTTTCTTCGCGGCAGGGAGCCGGCCATCCTGGACATGTTCCGGATCTTCCGCCAGCAGCCCGACCGCTTCCTCATCCTCGGCTTCTTCTGGTTCCTCCCGGAGCTGATTCCGAACCTTTCGGTTCTCCTCCCGGACTCATGGATCTCCCGGATCCTTCTGTACGCCGTTTCGATCCTTCTCATCGCCATTCTGCGCACACACTGGGCGCTGGCCCTCTATCTGCTCGCCGACGATCCGGGGCTCGGCGCGTTCAAAGCCATGCGGATGAGCGCCGCTTTCATGAAGCGCCAAAAGCTCCGGCTCCTTTGCCTCGTCCTCTCCTTCATCGGCTATTATATCCTGGGTATCCTGTCCGTCGGCATCGGCCTGATCTTCGTCTATCCCTACTTCCATCTGACCCTTGCCGTCTTCTACCTGGAAATTCTCTCAAGGGTCAGCGCAAGCCCTGCTTAATACTTCCTTTTCCGGATCACGCTCCGGCCGCCTTTCAGCTCCGGCCCGCCGCCGGGTACCAGGTGTCCGCCGCGGGTATGCGTTGCGGCCGGATAGTTCTTATCGAAAAATCCGGGGAAAAACACCTGCAGCCCCAGCGCGGCCGCCCCGCAGATCGCCGCCAGGCCAAGCGGCACCGCATTGGCCGCCGGCCCGGAGGCCAGCGACGCGATTCCATAGGCGATCAGCACGAAGGCCAGGATATACAGCACGCGGCTCGTCAGCATGGCGAGCTTTTTTGCTTTCCGGATGAAAACCTCCCGCTCCCGCACATAGTGGTCAAGCATTTGCCGGCCGACCTCCGCAGGCTCGCCCAAGACCTCCAGCACCGTCCAAAGGTCCTGCCGCGTCGGCTGGTCGCCCTCCGTGTAATCCTCCAGCATTTCATAGATCAGATTCTTCAGCCTGCGCCGCGCTCCCGTGCGCATACTCCTCGGAAGCGGATGCACCGCCTCCTCCACATAAAGATCAATCCGATTCGAAATCATTTTCAACCCCTTATTCAGCCGCTGCCCGCTCCCCAGGCAGCCGCAAATCGTTTTCCATAATAGCACATTTCCGGCCAAATGAAAACGCCTTTTTCATGTCCATTCAAACATATTGTAGTCAAAGACCTTTTTCCTGCGCTCCTCATCGGTAAGGTCCGGCATAGCCTCATCCAGAGCGTGACGCACCTCGTGCCATTTTTTCAGGTAACGGTTCATGCCGTCAAGCCTTCCGTCGCCGAATTGCAGGCAGTAGCAGCCATCCTTCTGCAGGATTTTCAGATTCAGCTGATCTTCCATCTGGAAAAGAGCGTACATGGCGCTGACAAAGCTTTCCGTGGTCGGATCCATGAGCGCGATCGTCTCCACGCCCAGGGCCGCCGCAAATTTCTTTAAAAGCGGTATTTTCGGCTTGCGCTTGCCATTTTCATATTGCTGCACCCTGTTCTGATCCAGACCCACAAGAGCTCCCAGCTCCGCGCGGGTCATTTCCCGGGCTTCACGGATCTTCCGGATCCGTTCTCCGACACGGATGCCGGATCTGTCCTCATCGATATTCGCAAAGTCCTCTCCGCCGGGTGTATTGATAAAAATCGCCATCTGCTTACCTCTCTTTTCCCTTCCCCCGAAGAGTATATCACAGATATGACCATTTAATAAACAAAAATGTTTTCAAAATTGAACTTTTTTGCAAATAAAAAAAGCGTATTTGTTCTTGAATTATACAAATTTATATGTTATGGTCTTCAGAAACATATTTGCTCTATTAAGAGCTTATATGATATTTTTCTCTGTATGGTGGTGCGGATCGCGCCCCTTTCCGGTGGCATTCACGGCCATCTTCCGGCTGCGAAGCTGACACATCGTGAAAAAGGAAGGAGTAAGCGGCAATGTTGATGCATGGCAGAAAGGAGACGGGCTCCGGTGACCGGAGGACTTTTGCGGACTTTGACCCGTTTTTTCCGTCGTTTGACAAGACAAAAAGCGCTTCTACCGCTCTTTCAGCGGAGGAAACGAACGAAGTGAAGAGAAAAAAGCCCCGCGTGGCCGCCTACTGCCGGGTCTCCACATCCAGGACGTCGCAGGAAGGCTCTCTCTCCTCGCAGCGGCTGCATTACGAGGAAGTGATCCGGGCCGATCCCGACTGGGACTTCGCCGGCGTCTACCTCGAAGCCGGGGTTTCCGGAACTCACGCGGAGACAAGGCCGCAGCTCCAGCGGCTCCTCGCCGCCTGCAGGGCGGGAAGGATCGATATCCTCCTGACGAAATCGATTTCCCGGTTTGCCCGGAACATCACGGACTGCCTCACCCTTGTCCGGGAGCTGACCGCCCTCGGGGTTCGTGTGCGTTTCGAGAAGGAAGCCATCGACACGGCGACGATGGGAACGGAATTCATGCTTTCCGTCCTCGCCTGCCTTGCGGAGGATGAAAGCCGCTCTATTTCCGCAAATGTCCGGTGGGGGGTTCGGCGAAGGTTCGCGGCCGGCACGTACAGGATCGCGGTCGCCCCCTACGGTTTTGTGAAAACGGAAAATGGAGGACTGGAGCTGAATCCTCCTGCGGCGGAAGTCGTCAGGGGGATTTTTGACGCCTTCTGCCGGGGAACCGGCCTTCGGAAGATCGCCCTCTCCCTCACCGCGATGGGCCTTCCTTCCCCGAGAGGGGGAGCCTGGAATCCCCGGACGATCCGCCACATCCTCACCAATCCGGTCTACGTCGGGGACCTCCTCATGCAAAAGACCTACCGGGGGAAGGATTTCCGCCAGCACAAAAACCGCGGGGAGCTCGATATGTATCTGTACGCGGGGCACCACGAGGCGGTCGTGGAAAAGGAGGTCTTCGAGGCGGCGGCGAGGGAGCTCCGGGAAGGCGCACGGCTCGGGGGAAGTCCGACCGCGGAAGAGAATCCGGAAATCGCCGCGAAAAGAAGGGTCCGCTACGCGCTCTCCGGACGGATCCGGTGCGGCTCCTGCGGCAGGACGATGGTCCGTGAGACCGGGAGGAATCTCCCGGCTTACGCCTGTCAAAGCAGGTGCAGGGGCTGCCGCGTCCCGGAGGCGGATATCCAGGCCGCGTTCATCACCGTGCTGAACAAGCTGTCCTTCGGAGGAGAGCGCGTTTTCGACGCCCTCGCCGCCGAGTCCGGTGCAAAGACGTCTGCGCGGCTCCGCGCCTTCGCCAGGAGCTGGAAACCCACGGGAGAGATTGGAGCGTTCCCGGAGACGGCATTTGCGGAAACCGTCAGTTTCGCCACAGCCCTTCCCGGCGGGCGCGTGGAATTTACATTTGCCTGCGGGCTTGTGCTCGCGGAGGGCGTTCGAAAAGAGGAGGCAGAATAATGTGCAGAAAGGTTCCCTATGGTTTTGAGAAGAAAATGGACGGAACGCTGCGGCCGGAGGAAAATGAGGCAAAGAAGATCCGCGCTTTTTTCGAGGCATACCTCGCCGGCGCGTCCCTGGCGGACGCGAGGGCATCCGCCGGAATCCCGCTTTGTCCCGCGTCGCTCCGCGGCGTGATGAAAAACCGCCTCTATGCGGTCATCGTCGGGGAAGAGACTCTGGCCCTCGCCTGCGCGGAGGCGCGGCGAAAAAACACCCGCGTCAACGGACGGTCGGGCCGAAAGAAGCAGCCCGTGATCCCCACGAGATTCAGACTGGCCGAAGGGGAGGCGAAGACCGCCGCCGAGCTCTACGCCAAAATCATCCCGGTGTGGTGAAAGAAGGAGCAGACGATGGCTATTCAAATCATTCAGGCGACGAGGACTCCGACCGGCTCCCCGGAATGGGAAAAGAAAAAGCTCAGGGTGGCGGCGTACTGCCGGGTCTCCACCGACTCCGCCGAGCAGGAGACCTCTTACGAAGCGCAGCGCCGGCATTATCAGGCGCTGATCGAAAAAACCCCGGACTGGACGCCGGCGGGAATCTTCGCGGACGAGGGAATTTCCGGGACGCAGGCCAAAAAGCGCCCGGAATTCCTCAAAATGATCGAAGCCTGTGAGGCGGGCCGGGTCGATCTTGTGGTGACCAAGTCCCTCTCCCGGTTCTCCCGGAACACGGTCGACTGCCTGAGCTACATCCGAAAGCTCAAAGCGCTCGGCATTCCCATTTTTTTCGAAAAAGAAAACATCAATACCCTCGACGCCAAAGGCGAGGTTCTGATCACGATCATGGCGTGTGTCGCCCAGCAGGAAAGCGAGAGCATCTCACAGAACGTGCGAATCGGCATCCAGTACCGGATGCAGCAGGGGAAGGGACGCCTTAATACCAGCATTTTCCTCGGGCTCAGATCCGCGGGAAAGCCGGGTGAATATGAGATCGTCCCCGAGGAAGCGGAGGTCGTCCGCCGTATTTTCCGGGAGTATCTGGACGGCTATTCCCCGGCCTCGATCGCCGCCCGTCTCGAAGCGGACGGGATTCGGACCGGGGCGGGCCGCGAGCACTGGCACCCGTCCACGGTCGCCAAAATGCTTGAGAACGAAAAATACTGCGGCGACCTCCTCCTCCAGAAGTATTATACCGAGGACGCCCTCACGCATAAAGTGGTGAAGAACCGGGGCAGGTTCCCGAAATACTTCGTCGAAGGGAACCATCCGCCCATCGTCCCCCGAGAGGTCTTCCGGCAGGTACAGGGCGAGCTTCGGCGCCGCTCCAGCATCCGGGGAGGCCCGCGCGAGTCCATCCCCCTTTCCGGAAAGCTGATCTGCGGCCGGTGCGGGCGGACGCTCAAGCGTTTTGCCGCCGGAGACCACGGCGAACCGGACTGGCGGTGCCGCAGGCGCGCCGGAAAGAAGACGGACTTTGTCGCCTATAAGGCCCGCCGTTCCGTCTGCGGATGCAGGTTCATCACCGAAGGAGCGGTGAAGGCCGCCATCTTCAAGGCTATGGCGCTTCTCCCCTCCCGCCGCGACGAGCTCATCCGTACGCAGGCAGCCCTCCGCGCCGGGGAACTGAAGCGAATCGACGCGCTCATCGAAGAGAACCGGCAGATGGCCCGGGAGCTTGAGGAGCGCCGCGTGTCCGCCGCGGGAGACGAAGCTGCCTTCCTTGCCGGAAAATGCGCCTCGCTCCGCGAGCGGAGACACGCGCTTGCCCTTGAGCGGGCAGGCCACGCCAACCGCGAGCTGCACGTCCGTCTCCTCCTGGAGCTGATCGAGCCCGCGCCCGCCCCGCCCGCGGAGGGATGGGGGGCGGCCTGTGCGGACTATGAGGAGTTCTTTCTTCGAACGCGGAGCGAGAATCCGCTGACCGACAGCGAAAAGATCCTCAGGTATATCGAGAAGGTCGTTGTCCTGGACGAAGAGGTCGAGGTTCGTTTCAAGGCTGGGATTGTTTTCAGGCTGTAAGAAGCCGGAAATGGCGAAAAAATCGTTTCTGGTCACACGGTGACCAGAAACCTTTGTCACGATGCCGCTGCAAAAAGGGTTTGCCGGCCTATTGAACGATCCTTAGCTCTCTGTTATACTTTGAGGCGGGTATCCCGGCAAGGGATGCATTGATTAGAAGCTCCGCAACATGATCTCGCCCTTCATCCATGCTCTCCCATGCGGCCTGCCAGAGCCGCCGCATCATCCGGGACGCGGACATCACGGAACTCTTTGGGGTTCTGTAACTCCCCCGGCACATATTCGCAGGAACATGAGGAGACTTCGCAAAAGCGGGCAGTGAGGAAAGCAGTAACAAAATATGAGCTTTTTCCGGGCTCTCTGTTTCAGCTCCCGGGAAGAGCGTGGCAAAAAGCAAACTCTAAGGAGAAACCGGAAATGTGTACTGGAATTCGATTTGACGATGATAAAGGCAATATGTATTTCGGAAGAAACCTCGACTGGTCTGTGGGCTACGGGCAGCAGGTTGTTGTTACCGGCCGGCAGTACGAGCTGGAATCAGCCTTTCACGGAAAGGTTCCGGCCAGGTACGCCGTGATCGGAATGGGCATTGTGGAAGCGGGAATTCCCTTATTCTTTGATTGCGGCAACGAGGCCGGTCTTGCGGTTGCGGGACTGAATTTTCCCGGCTACGCGGATTTTGAAGCGGCGGAAATCAGCGGGAAGACCAATGTGGCTGTATACGAGTTCCCACTCTGGATCGCGATGCATTTTTCAAATGTAGATGAGGCGCAGAAGGCACTTGAAAATATCGCCCTTGTCGCAAAGCCGATCAACGACAAATATCCGGTCTCCATGCTTCATTGGCTGATCGGGGACGCCAAACGAAGCATCGTGGTTGAGTATACGAAGCATGGAATGGAAATCTTCGAAAATGATGTGGACGTGCTCACGAACCAGCCGGGCTTTTCCTGGCACCGGGAGAATTTGAGAAACTATATGAATTTGGAAAATGCCATGCCGGAGCACATGGATTGGGAGCGTGCGCGGCTGACGCCCTTCGGCTCCGGTTCCATGATGCGGGGGCTGCCGGGAGATTACTATTCGACGTCGAGATTCGTGCGTGTGGCCTATCTGAACACCCATTACCCTGTCCAGGATTCCGAGGCTGCCAACGTCTCAAGGCTTTTCCATACGTTGGCGGGAGTGGCCATGATCGACGGCGCGGCCCGGATGTCCGACGGAAGATATGAAAAGACCATATATACCGGTGGATTCTCGTCAAGGACAAATACGTATTATTACAACACATATGACGATCCCGCGATAAAAAAGGTGTGCTTGGATGATTATTGCGAAGGCGCACGGCTGCAGATCGTTCACCTCTAAAGGCCTGTCGCGACGCGGTCGGTGGAGAACAAGACAACGTCGAAAAGCTACATCCGGATCCGAACGATCCGGACGCGGCGGAACAGATAAACGAGCAGTTCGAGGAGGGTATGTTTCGTTTCGAGAAGCAATTGGGATCAATGGATATTTCCGGAGGCGGAGTATGATGGAAGACAAAACGGCAATTCGGCTTTGCAGCCTTGATCATCTTGATGAATATGGCAGGATCTACGCCGCCGCCTTTTCCGGTGAGCCGTGGAACGATCCCTGGAAGCCGGAAGACGCTGTCATTCACGTAAAGGAACTGCTCGAATCCAAACAGGCATACGGCCTGGAATATGTGACAGACGGCAAGGTCGCCGGTTTTATCCTCGGCACTTCCATGCTCTTTCACTACGGCAGGACGTTCGAGATCAACGACCTTGCGGTCGATCCGGCCTATCAGAAAAGAGGGATCGCCAAAAAGCTGATGGAAGTCCTTTTGTCCGATCTCGGCAAGCAGGGGATCGTGGGCGTACATCTCATCACGGCGGCGGATGCTTTTCTGCCGGAGTTCTATGAACGTTTCGGATTTCAAGAGGAAAAGCGTGTGATTTTGATGGGCAAGGAGCTGTGAAGATGAAAACTTACGAATTCGGTGATCCGGCCTCCGGCATCGTTCTGCTCCAGCCCGTCGACGATCATGACCTTGAAGGAATTGAGAAGGAGTTTACGGCGATTGTCGGCAGCTGCAATAGGAGCATTCGCCTGGTCGCTGTCCGGATCGATGATTGGAACAACGATCTATCGCCGTGGGAAGCACCGGCTGTATTCGGTAAAGCAGGCTTCGGCAGCGGAGCTTCAGAGACGCTTGATAAACTACTTGGTCTGTGCAGCGATAAAAGCAGGGCTTATTACATCGGCGGTTATTCGCTCGCAGGGCTGTTCGCGTTATGGGCAGCATATCAGACGGATGCTTTTGACGGTGTCGCGGCTGCTTCTCCTTCTATGTGGTTTCCAGGCTTTGCCGAATATATGGATAAAAACGAGATCCGCACGGATACCGTTTATCTCAGTCTCGGAGACAGGGAGGAAAAAACACGCAGCCCTGTTATGGCGACGGTAGGCGACAGGATACGCGAAGCGCATGTCCTGCTGAAAGAACGAGGCGTAAAATGCATTCTCGAATGGAACGAGGGCAATCACTTCAAAGATGCCGATTTCCGGACGGCAAAGGCATTTGCCTGGGTGTTAAATAATAAAGGTGCAATGGATTCTGAATAATCCCGGCAAAGAATAGTCTGAGGCTAAAATGATAAAAGGTGAGGAATCTATGCTTGCTTCATTGAAAAAAGACAAAACCACAGTCATCACACTCGTCGGCATGGCTGTCATGATCATCGCAGTGGCGGTCAAAGCGGTAACATCCTCCATTATTGCCGCCGCTGTGATCCACATTGCAGGGCTGGCCTGTTTCTTCATCATCGAGGGAATCGAAAAAACCCCCGATTCCGAATCCGGGCTTAGTTTCAAACGTTTCTTTTCGGACCTAATGAAACCGGGAGTTCTTATACTGATCCTTTTCATGCTCGTTCTGTCCCCGGCAGAGCTGCTTCTGAGCAAGGCAGTGTTTGGCGGTGCCTACATAGACCATGTACTGGTGCGGATAAATGTGCCCGGAGTTGATCAGCTCCCTCTGCTGTTGTTTAATCAGACCGCTTCTGTTCTCGGTGAAGAGATCGAATATCGCGCATTCTTTGTGGGGAAGGGCACGAAGCTCTTTTCGTTCTGGCCAACAGCTGTTGCCGGGGCTGTTCTTTTTGCCGCAGCGCATTATGCCGCAGGCAGCATGGGGATCGTTGCGTGGGACCTTGGCTGGATTTTTATTGATGCGATCCTTTTTGCAATCCTGTATCGCAAGACCGGCAACTGCCTGATCAGCTTCATTCCGCATTTCCTCAATAATATAATCGGATTCTTCCTTGTGCCGATTATGTTTGGGTAAAAACATAATTTGAAGAGTAAGAACCGGTTTCATGCAGCGGCAAATGTGAATCCCGGCGGAATCCATCCCCGTAGAGTATTACATATCTAACCGAAAGCCGCGCCGGCGGTGTCTGGTTCAAACCACGAACCGTTCGATCCGACATTCGTGGGTCTTTTCTTTCTCGTCATAGCTGATCCCGACAAAAAGAAGGTTCCCGCGGTAGTGTGTGAGGGGCTGAAAATACCGCCGCTCCCGGATCTGGAAAATGGCGCTTTCCGCGCATTTGTTGTGCTTCAGTTCTACGACCATCGCCGGACGGCTGCATTTGACAGGGATAAAAACCACGTCGGCAAAGCCCTTCCCGGCGGTCATTTCCCGGACGACGGTATAATGGTTCAGCGCGTAGATGTAGGCGAGGCAGATCGCGCTCTGCAGAGCATCTTCGTTATTGTAGCTTCGGTTGCTGGTGACGTGGATGTGCGCGGCGTCCAGCGCCCGCGCGACGGCCGCCTCGTCCCCGGCCCAGGTGCTCTCAAGGAGATCTCTGGAATCCTCGATGATCCGTGTCGTCAGGGCATATTCTTCAGGCACCTTGTTCAGGGCCAGTGCCCACTCCTCCCTCACTTCTTTATTGGGGATGCGGCAGGTCTGCGCCTCACGGTCATAAGCAAGATACCCGACGTGAATCAGATAGCCGAACACGTCGTCCTTCGTCGAAAAGCCTGTCATGGAGTTCAGGAAGGAACGGACATTGACGGGAACGCTCTCCCCCGCCAGCATGCGGATGACCGCGTCCTTCGTTCCAGCAAAATTCTGCCGGATGCGATCGGAAATTGCCTCATAGGATGACGTCTGGCCCCAGTAACCTCCGAAAATCTTTTTTTGGACAGCCTTCACCACGGATTCCGGATTGTAAATATCAAGCCCTTCCAGGTGATAGCCGTCGTACCATCGCCGGCACTCCTCGTAGTCGATCCCACGCTCTGCGCAGAGCCGGCGGACCTCCTCGTCCGTGAAGCCTGCGTATTCCGCCAGCTCACCGGGGTCGAGCACCGTGTACTCTTCAAAATTGTTCAGCTTGGACTGCACCTTGTCCCGGACGATGGGCAGGATGCCGGTGAGATACGCCATCGCGATCGCCGGCCGCAGCGTATCGCTCTTGAACAGGCCATTCAGGAAGGAAAGATACTCGTCAAAGAGGGATTGGCTTACCTGCTCGCGCACAAGCACGTCGTATTCGTCAATCAGGACAATAAATGTCTCTCCGGTCGCGGCGTATACTCTCAAAAT
>CACZBB010000057.1 GCA_902779245.1 uncultured Lachnospiraceae bacterium
AGGCATGGACTGTTTTCTGTACACTGAGGCGTGCCATCGCCCGCAGGGCGATTTCATTGCAAAACGCCTTCGTTTCTGGTCACCGTGTGACCAGAAACATGAAATCCAGGCAAGACCGGAAATCCCTGATTTCCGCTGTCGGGCCGACACCCGAGCTCTACAATATGGAGGAATTATGGGACGTCTGAAGGCTTTTTTAAAACGAAAGGATATTGAGATATCCGCGAAGCGCTACGGGATCGACGCGCTGGGAGCGATGGCCCAGGGGCTTTTCTGCTCCCTGCTCATCGGCACCATTCTGGACACCCTGGGCAAGCAGTTTCACATCGGCTTTCTGACCACGACCGTTGCCAAGGTTTTCGGCCAGGATTATACCGTGGGCGGGCTCGCCTCCGCCATGAGCGGTCCGGCCATGGCGATCGCCATCGGCTATGCCCTGAAATGCCCGCCGCTTGTGCTCTTCTCGCTCGTGACCGTAGGGTTTTCCGCCAACGCCCTCGGCGGCGCCGGCGGACCGCTGGCGGTTCTGTTCATCGCGATCATCGCCGCCGAATTCGGCAAGGCGGTTTCCAAGGAAACAAAGGTGGACATTCTGGTCACGCCTCTTGTCACCATCGGCATCGGCATCGGGCTCTCGGCGCTGATCGCTCCGGCTCTCGGCAGCGCGGCTATGAGCCTCGGACAGGTGATCATGTGGGCGACCAACCTGCAGCCCTTCCTCATGGGGATCCTGGTCTCGGTCATCGTCGGCATCGCCCTGACGCTCCCCATCTCCTCCGCCGCCATCTGCGCGGCCCTGGGGCTTACCGGGCTTGCGGGCGGCGCGGCCGTCGCGGGCTGTTCGGCCCAGATGATCGGCTTCGCGGTCATGTCCTTCCGCGAAAACCGCTGGGGCGGTCTGATCTCTCAGGGGATCGGCACTTCGATGCTGCAGATGGGCAATATCGTAAAGAACCCCCGGATCTGGATCGCGCCGATCGTCACCTCGGCCATCACCGGGCCTCTGGCCACCTGCGTTTTTCATCTGCAAATGAACGGTCCGGCGGTGTCCTCCGGCATGGGAACCTGCGGTTTTGTCGGACAGCTCGGCGTCTACACCGGCTGGGTGAACGAAATGGCCGCCGGGACGAGGGCCGCCATCACGCCTCTCGACTGGGCCGGGCTCTTCCTCATCTCCTTCATACTTCCCGCCATCCTCTGCCCCCTGATCAACCATTTCTGCCGGAAGATGGGCTGGGTAAAGGACGGAGACATGAAGCTCGCGTGAAATTCCCAGACTCTATAGAAGCAGCGCCTGGAAACCGTTCGTTCCCGGGCGCTGCTTTTATATTCACAGAGCCGCGTAAGGAAGATTGCCCCGGCACGACAATCCAATACTCACGCATCGTCAACGATACTCTGTCGTTGACGATCATTGCGGAATGCCTTCGCTGCCATTCACGGTGTGAGCCGTAACGTTTCCGGCTGTGGGCAAGCCGGGGAACGTCAGGTTAATCCGCAGTGAATACGGTAATTATTCTCGTTGCTTCACTTTCGTGCCTTTTTTGCAATTTCATGTCTATCCGCATCCGATAACTGCAGCACAAGATGATACACCGGCATTGCATATCCCGTCTCCGGCACAATATGCTCCGTTTTCACGAATCTTGTTCCATTCGCTCCAGTTTTCCGATATATGTAGATCGGTGCAAATTTACCCCCTGCCGTTTTCAATTCCTCTAATCGGCTGCATAAAACATCAAACGCTTCTTCCCATCCCATATTCCTATTGATGGAAAGCGTAATTCCTCCTCTGAAATTAGGGTTTAGATAACCCATAAGCTGTTCGTATTGTTTCTTGAAATTCTGGATCATCTTGTTTTCAAGAATGAATAGTTCTTCCTTGACACCATCCTCTTGACGGAAAAAATACAAATCCGTTTCTCCAATATTCTTTTCCGCTCTCCCCATTGTGTACTCACGTGCAATCTGAATTTTATGATACTTATTCAAGACTGCTTCGATGACCTGTTGGAATTCTCGAGTGAGCTTCTCTTCCCCCATGCCAGAAAAATCAACAATGCGTTCAGACATTCTTTGCAGACCAGAAACCATTTGCTCAATAACATTTTCAAATAGCTTATTTGGGGGAGCATTAACAATGCCAAGTATTTCATCAACATTAATTTTTTTCCTAAAGACCTTTGAATATACCGATTCTATACCCGTTTCCCGAGTGCCTTTGAGAAACTCATAATCAAACTTTTCCTCCCCGTCCTCCCTGCGATACGCTATATACTCATCCGCGTGTAATCCAAACGCTTCATTTATTTCATAGATTGATCCTCGAATCATATCGAGATAAGAATTCACCGGATGTGTTTTCTGATCTTCAGACTTCGCATATACATCGAGACAGTTATCCTTGATTCGGGCTAAAGCACTCCACCCAAGGCGATCGCATTTTATCACCGCCCCCGTCTTCCACACGACATTTGTATCAAGCTCATATCCATGACGAACCATGAAACGGTGAAGGACATTTTCCGGCAAATACTTATACTCGAAACTCACATGTTTAACATCTTCCGAGTCCAATAATTCCATATGATCCGGCTCGTTTTCATCGCAAAGCATCGGGATAAAGAACTGTTCAGCATTGATTCTATAAATCAGTTCAAAATTTAACAGAACCGTGATAATATATTGAACCTCAAAGTGTTTGTATTTTATATCTTTCCATACCTTCCTGACTTTTTTTTCGTGAACATCCTCGCAAATCAGCGAATAAATATCTTCCTCCCGAATAATTCCATTGTTTGCATAGCTTCTCCCGTTGAAAGCTAAAACATAAAGTGCATTCAGAAGCCACCTCGGCTTCAAAACCATATACTGACGTGCTGCCGGATGCTTTCTACTGTAAAAGCACACCCCTAAATCCTGATACCAGCTTATAATCCCATCCAACAGTTTTTCATCTTCGCCGACACCTTTTTCCCTGCATTTTTCAAGAAATGTATCACCGGCATCTTCTGCAAATGGTTCATCAGGGAAAGCCAGGATTTGACAAACGGAGTATGGACCGTGGCCATCCCCCCGACGATTCGGCAAATGGTATCCCGCACTTCCGAATTAAACTCCTCCGCCGAGTCCTTGAACGCCGAAATAATACGCACGTCCATCAGCTCCGAACAATCTTTCTTCATGCCATTAAAGTTGACATTGACGGACGGGTTCTGATCCTTCTGGTTCACCAACAGCAAAATCGGAGAGCCATCGGCAAAGCTCTTGATGTTCCGGATCCAGTACCAGGCCTGTTCATTTGCCTTATTGTCCCTTGCATTCGCGACAACAACATACAAAGTGCGATTTGTCAGGAAAAGCCTGTGCATGGAATGCATGATCGCCTGTCCGCCAAAATCCCAGAAATGCAGTTCAATGTTATCTTTCTCGATTAGGTATTTTTTCGAACTGATACAGATGCCTGGAGTAGACTCGCCATCAAAGTTGGATGATTTCTCCCCATCATGCATCAGACGATCAATAATCAAAGTCTTCCCGGCACCGCCATCGCCGAGAAACACGACCTTGCATTCATTAACAGGACGGGTTTCCTGGTTCTCTCTCTGCGTTTTGTACCACTCACGAATCACTGCCCGACCTTGGCTAAAAATTTCAATCGGCTGCTCCGTCAAAGTCACGCCACTTAACAAAATGCCTTCCCTGGGGAATCTTGATTTATCTATAACATAGCCAATATTCAAGTCTAAAAAACTCTCTGGCAAAGAAGAAAGGGTCAATCCACTTAGATCAATTCTTTTCAATGATGTTAAACCGGATATTGCACTTATGTCGTTCACTTCCGTGTATGACAAATCAAGATTTGTCAGCGATGTCAGGCCGGAGAGCGCACGGATATCGCTCACTTTCGTCACCGACAAATCAAGAGTTGTCAGCGATGTCAGGTTGGAAAGCGCACGGATATCGCTCACTTTCGTCATCGACAAAAAAAGACTTGTCAGCGATGTCAGGTTGGAAAGCGCACGGATATCGCTCACTTGCGTACCCAACAAATTAAGATCTGTCAGCGATGTCAGGTTGGAAAGCGCACGGATATCGCTCACTTTCGTCATCGACAAAAAAAGCCTTGTCAGCGATGTCAGTCAGCGATGTCAGGTTGGAAAGCGCACGGATATCGCTCACTTGCGTACCCGACAAATCAAGATATGAAAGAGCACTCAACAAACCAATACATTTTGGCAATTTATTAATGCTTCCCCAATATATTTCATTAACACTTGAAAGTTCTTGTTTCTGTTGCAGCGTCGGTACATAGCCACGATCTATCTTTATAAGTAAATTATATATTTCCTGATCTGTCATTCCAGCCCTCACCTTTTTATCAAAACATAAAATCATTATCCCCCGGCATTAGCCGCCGATCCCTGCCTTGACGCCTCTATCTTCTCCTTCACATCGGCAAAGGCCAGATGATAGAAGTCGTCGTAAGCGGTTTCGTTGGTGGATCCCAGATCCAGGATCTCCACGCCGTGGGCTCTTAGGAGCTTGTTGCGGAGGGAGTTTTTCTCGGCTGTGCGATTGTGCCAGCGGATGTTTTGATTTTCCTGAAGAATCCGTTTCTTATCCTCTTCCGAGGCGGACGGATCTGCAGCCAAAAAAGGCTTCTCCGTGATTGCTTTGTCATAAAAATACACGGTACCGTCCGCATAACGCTCTCGCTGTTTGCGCTTCAGAAGCCACCACAGGTCGAACTCGCACTGCTCAAAACCGAAGCCGATCACATAAATATCCCCGAAAAGGAAAAGCTCCGGCCAGGAAGTGAAGGAACGCTTCGCGTCTTCTTTCTGAATCTTCCGATAGTCCAGTTCCTCGCATACCTCTATGATGCGTTTCAGAAGCCTCCCATAGCGGTCATGACCAAGCACGATCCCGCCGGGAACATGCGTCTCCCCGTGAATATGCCAGAGAGCCACAGACGTCGCGTCCGCATTTTCCGACAGGTATCCGCTGTGCATCCGGTATTCTCGTTCCAGCTTTTGCCTGCCGGTCTCGGCATCGGGCAGAGACAGGTTGAAACGATTCTCCGTGCGCGTCCAGGAGTTCGCAAAGCTTTTGCGCGGAGAAAAGGCTTTCTCCAGACAGTAAGAGTAGTTGGTCGTGAAAATATGGTCCGCGCCGAGCTTTGGAAGCTCGTCCAGCAGATCATTGCTCTGATTCACAAGCCTGGCCATCTCTTCCTTCAGGCGCTTTTCCTCACGGCTAATGTCACTTTTATCCAGGACTTTGGGAATCGGCGTCCCGAGAGACAAAACCTCATACAAAAGCGGGAACGGGACACTCTCCTTCTCCTTTTCGGTGAGCGGGATGCAGCTTTGCTCCGTCAGATTATCGACAAGCTTCCCCCAGGCCACCTGCCCGCTTTTGCGCTCAAGGCCATTGCCGATCAGAAGGATCTGCGGACGGCCGCTGCCACGAACCGGGTACTCAAAATTTACGGATTTACGCATAGGAACCTCCTTCCATATTTATCCAGGCTTCGCAGCCTCACGCTTCTCAATCTTTCGGCGGCTGGTAGAACCGGCCGGCAATCTCCTGGGTCTTCAGATGATTGACGAAGGCCGCATTGTCCGTTTCGCGGACAGCTTCGATGACCCTGCGGGTCTGGGAACGGCTGATCACAGAGTAGACCACGTCCTTCTCCGAGCCGTCGAAGGAGCCCTCCCCTTCCAGGATCGTCGCGCCGTGATGGCTGACCGCGTAGATCGCCTTGCAGATCTCCTTGGGCTTCTGCGTGACGATGAGGAGCGTGTCCTGCTGGTACATCCGGTACCGCGCCTGCATCACCACCGTTGACGTATACTGGAAAATGATGGAATAAAGTGCTTTGTCCCATCCAAAGAGAAGGCCGGACAGGCAGAGAATGACCGCGTTGATGCCTAAGACAAGATTAAAGGAATCAACGCCCCGCTTCTGGGACAAATAGATGCCGATAAAATCCGTCCCGCCGGTGGTCGCGTCCACCTGCAGGCACATGCTGATGACGAATCCGTTGATGATGCCGCCGAAAACACTGATGAGCAGGATATCCTGCGTGACGACATAGGCCGGGATGAGGTCAGTCAGAACGCTGGTGAGAACGATCATCAGGCAGGAATACAGCGTGAACTTTTTTCCGATAAACCGGAACCCGATATAGACCGGGAAGGCGTTGAGCGCGATGTTGACCAGGGTATACGGAAGCTCCACGGAGAAAAAGGTCTTCACCACCTGGATGATGAGAATCGTCAGCCCCGTCGCGCCGCCCGGATACAAGCCGCCCGCCCGCACAAAGATCTTGATGTTCAGCGCCATTCCGAGCGCGCACAGCACGATCACCAGAATCCTCTTCACATCCTTCTTTCCCATTGTTCTCCCCCTTTTTTTGGCAAATGAAGCCCCCCGGCTGCTGAAGCTCCCCCTGACGAGTGTTTAAGCGCCATCGACTTTGATGCATAGTTTCACAGAGTATGTACTATATAAAACGGTTCACTCCGCGAGCAGCGCCTCCCGCAAAGCTTCCAGGTCTTCCTCTGTCGTGGACCAGCTGGCCGCGAAGCGCACGACGGTATGGTTTTCATCCAAAGCTTCCCAGAAGCTGAAAGCAACCCGCTTCGAAAGCTCCGCCAGACGTTCATTTGTCAAAATAACAAATTGCTGGTTTGTCGGTGAATCGATATACAGAGAAAGTCCCGCCTCGGCGAAGATTTCCTTCATCCGCTCCGCCATCCGGATGGCATGGCGGGAAATCCGAAAATACAGGTCATCGGTGAAAAGAGCGTCGAATTGCACGCCGAGAAGTCTTCCTTTCGCCAGGAGCGCCCCTCGTTTTTTGACCGAGGTCAGAAAATGAGGCGGGCGATTTCGCTTCGTGAACACTACTGCCTCGCCGCAGAGCGCGCCGACCTTCGTGCCGCCGATGTAAAAAACGTCGCAGAGCCGCGCGATGTCCGGGAGGGTCACATCCGTCTCCCGACTCGCGAGGGCATAGCCCAGCCGCGCCCCGTCGAGATAAAGCGGAATGCTGTATTTCCGGCAGATTTCGGAGAGTCCGGTAAGCTCTTCTTTGGAATACAGGGTCCCGTATTCCGTCGGATGAGATATGTAAACCATTCCGGGAAAAACCATGTGTTCGTGGTTTTCGTCCTTATAAAAATTTTCCAGAAACCTTTGCAGGATTTCCGGGAGGATTTTTCCGTCGGTCTGCGGAAGCTCCAGAACCTTATGACCGGTATATTCGATGGCTCCGGCCTCGTGCGTGCTGACATGTCCGGTCCGGGCCGCCGCCACGCCCTCGTAATCCGCGAGCATCGTCGAGATCACCACCGCGTTGGTCTGGGTCCCGCCCACAAGAAGCTCTACCTCCGCGTCCGGAAGCCCGGCTGCCCGGGCGATTTTCGCCTTCGCCCGCTCGCAGTACGCATCCTGGCCGTAGCCGCCGAGACATTCCAGATTGGTCTCCGCAAGGCGCCGCAGAACCTCCGGGTGCGCGCCGCAGATATAATCACTCTCAAAAGAAACCATCCCATCCTCCACACGTCTTTTCGTAAGGCCGGGGCCAAGGTGCCATACGGGTCCGCCTCCCCCCGCGCCTCCTTAAGTATAACATGGACCCCTGTGAATATCCAGCCGATTATCGGTTAACGGGCGGCAACATTACGCATCAAAAAAGGCAGAGAGTCCGCCTACGCTTCTCTCTGCCTTTTCAGGTATCCGTATGAAATTACAGTGTATTGATATAGCCCGGCTTTGCAAGGTGGCGCGGGATGCCGTCCACCATGATCGGGGCCACGTCGCCCTGAATCAGCGGGCGGACATAGGTAAGGAACTTAGAGGTCACGAAATCGCCCTCTTCATTGACCCAGTCACGCGGCACAAGGCGCTCGTCGTTGGCGATCTTGTGAACGTCCTTGACCTCGGTGCCGGCCTGGTACGGATCGTCGGAGGTCCGGACAAAGACGACCATCTTGCCGGTATCACCCTCGTCAGCCGCCTTCATGGCAGCGCCGCCGACCTCGTAGGCTTCGAGAATATCCACGCGGGACGCGCAGTGGGAAGCGGCTCTCTGCAGGGTGGAAAGCTCGATGGCGCGGGTCTTGCAGCCAAGTCTCCCGGCCAGAAGGTTCGCAAGGTAGCGGGCCGTGCCGGTAAGCTGCTTGTGGCCGAAAGCGTCCACATATTCCGAGCTCTCGCCAAGCTCCATGACATACTTGCCCTCGGCGGTCTTGATACCCTCGGATACCGCGACCACGACCGAATTCTTCACCTTCAAAAGGTTCTCGCACTTCGTGACGAACTTCTCGACGTCAAAGGGAAGCTCCGGAAGGTAGATGGCATCCGGGCCGGGGTTGTCCTCACCGGCGGCCAGAGCGGCCGCGCCGGTCAGCCAGCCGGCGTTGCGGCCCATGATCTCGACGATGCTGACCATGCCGTGGGGCATTTCCATGCTGATGCCGTCGCGAATGATCTCCTTGACAGAGGTGCCGATGTACTTGGCGGCAGAGCCGTAGCCCGGCGTATGGTCCGTAAGGGCCAGATCGTTATCAATGGTCTTTGGGCAGCCGACGAAACGGACCTTGGATCCGGTGATGATGGCATAATCCGAAAGCTTCTTGATCGTGTCCATCGAATCATTTCCGCCGATATAGATGAAGCAGTCAATCTCAAGCTCTTCAAGGATCTTGAAGATCTTCTGGAACGTCTCCATGTCCTCATGGATCTCCGGAAGCTTGTAGCGGCAGGAGCCAAGGTAAGCGGCCGGGGTGCGCTTTAAAAGCTCCTCGTCCAGACCGTTGGTGATATGCTCGGAAAGGTCGATGAGCTTTCCTTCCATAAGACCCTGTACGCCATGGACCATGCCGTAGATTTTGGCATAGCCGCGCTCCTTGGCCGTGCGGAACACGCCGGCAAGCGAAGAATTGATGGCAGCCGTAGGTCCGCCGGACTGACCAACGATAACATTGCGCTTTTTAAGATTCTGCATAAGGTAAACCTCCATAACAAAAGCAGTCTTATTAAACGCACATTAGTTTAGTAGATTTCCGCGTAAAATGCAAGAGAAAAAACAAAATAATCTTGCTTTGTGACCTGGTTCCCTTGTTCACGGCGGTTCTTTGAAAAATGAAACCCCGCGAAAGGCTTTCTTTCGCGGGGTGATCTTCATTTTTTTTAGCAAAAGCCTGCGGCTGCCCGGCTTACTGCACCCTCTGGCCGCAGTTCGGGCAGAACTTCGGAGGATTCTGCGGATCCGCGAACGGATTGCCGCAGTGCGGGCAGTTGTTCATGGCCTGCGCCGCCGGCTTCGGATTGCCGCAGTTCATGCAGAATTTGCCGGTATTGCCGGTCTGACCGCAGGAGCAGGTCCAGCCCGCCGCCTGCTGCGGCTGCTGATACTGCTGCTGGAACTGCATTTGCTGCTGATACTGCTGCTGCTGATTCTGCTGACCCTGCTGCATAAGGCTCGCGACGTTAGCGCCCGCGTTCGGGTTCGCCATGTTGCCCATCAGGATATTGCCGAAGCCCGTGGCCGCGCCGGCGGAGTTGCTGGCGGCTGCCTTCATCGCGTCGGTCTGGCCCATGCCCATGTACGCGCCGAGCATCGACGGATCGGTAAAGCCGCGGGCATCCTGGAACTTCGTGATCCGGTCCTTGCTGGCCTCGTCGGCGTCCATCATGCCGATGGCGATCTTGAAGATGGAAATACCGCGGGCGGCATCCCAGTCCGCGCTCAGGAGCTTGTCCACGTTCTGGGTAAGCTCATATTCATGCGCCGCGATGTCTGTATAAGCAATCTTCATCTGGGAGAGCATGCCCACGCCCTGACGGATGGCCGCGATGGCTTCCGTCTTGATCTGCGGTTCAATGTCTTCCTTCGTGATCATACCGTTCGTGTCGCCGCCGGCCCTGGAAGCGCCGATGACCGAGAAGAACTTCGCCGGATCGGTGACCTGGATGGAATACATGCCGTTGCCCATGAGGGTTGCGGAGGTCTTCCAGATCGGGCGGTCCGTCATCAGATCTCTTTCCCAGTGCTCGAAGGTGATGTTGCCGGAGCCCCACTTGAAGCCCTGGATCTCACCGAGATTAATGTAGAAAACCCTCTGCGTGCTGGTGCGCTGGCCGCCGGCAAGCCAGCTCGCGCCGAACTGCTTGGCCATCGCCTTCAGGCCCTTGTTGTTGCCGGACAGCAGCGAGGGAGCCAGCGAATCGTCGAAGGTGTAGCGTCCGGGCTCCGCGCAGAAATCCACGATCGCGCCGTTCTGCACGAGGATCATGCACTGGTTTTCCTGAACGTCGATGCCGGAGCCGGAGGTGATGATATTGTCATCGCCGCCCTTGTTCCTCGACTTCGGGCCGACGATCTTGTTGCCGCGCTTCATGATGATGCCGCCGGACATATCGCCGCTCTCAAAATAATCGATCCAGGAGCCGCTGATCGTTGTGTCCAGAGCGCCGCCGACCGCCCCGATAGCATCCACTGCAAGTTTGATAAGTCCCATAGTTCTCTCCTTTCGCCGCACTTTAAGCGGATATGTGTACATGGGTTTTCCATGTTCATAAACTGATATCAGGATTTCCTTTTAGCACCCGCAAGCCTTTGCCCGAGATTCTTCGGCCCCGGCCTTAAGAAGGACGGGCCGTGCTTTAGAAGCTTGCCTCTCCGCCGGAGAAGTCCCCGCCGCCGCCGGAGAATCCGCCGCCGGAATCGCCGTCGGAGCTGCTGCTTCTCTCGATGTGACGGACCTCCGTGCGCGTGCCGAGATAATTCTCCTCGTGGCCGGTCTGCTCGTATTCGATCTCGTCAGATCTGAGGTTCTTTTCCACCTTCGCCCGGCTGGAATTATGGATGATGACCAGAATCAGAAGCGTTATGCCCGCTAGGACCGCGGAAATCAGGAGCGACGGCAAGGTCGGGATCAGCTTCTTCAGAAGGCTGTCCAGGTCATCCACTTTCTGAATATATGCATAAGCCGCATCCGCGTACTGACGGTTCTTGAGGTGATTCGTCAGGGAATCCGCGATCTTCTGCATCTCGTCGTTATACTTCGACTGGCCGTATTTGCCGTGGCCGACGGAGACGACCTTGCGGTTCTTCATGTCGATCTCGAGGATGAACGCATCCTCCTTCTCGGCATTCTGCTTCATGAATTCCTCCGCGTAGAGACGGCTGTAGCTCTTGCCGCTCCCGCCGGTGTTGACCGGCACGTCCTCGCTGGTGAGGATCATGATCTCGCATTTCTTCTTCGCTTCCGTCTTTGCGATCCGCGAGGCGATTTCGGTCTTTTCCGCGTCGCTGAAAAGCCTTGCATAGTCGAAGACTCTCTGTGAGCGGTCGGAAACGACCGGGACGACCGCCGTCTGCCCGTCCGGCAGCTCAAAGCTGACCGTGGAATCGGCATAGGTGATCACCGGAGCCGCGGCGCCGAAGATTACGGCAAATGCAAGGAGAAGGGAAGCCAGGATCTCTCGTATATGTCTCTTTCTCATCTTACATCACCCCCAATACGCGCAGCAGCATCATAATGAGCTGGGAACCGACGAAGACACCGGCCGCGATCTTCCCGATCCGGCCCGGATCCTTCGGGATCTTGCCGATGATCTTTCCGGTCTGACCGTTCATCCCGAACAGGTATTTCTTGCCCTTGTACTCGGTATACATCATCCAGACCGGCAGCATCGCGTAGGTGACCTTCTTGTTGCCGAACCGGACATCCTTTCCGAGCACGGATTTCGAATGGTCGAAGGCGCCCGCCGCGCTGTAGGCCGCGTCCGTGATCGCATTTTCCGCGCGTGTCAGGGCGCGGTGCTCATTTTCCTGCGCGGAGGATGTCCAGCGCTGGGTGTAGAAGCCGGCGAGATAGGCCGGATTAAAAGGCTGAAGCTTGTCGAAGGAAAACGGCTCGATGGAATCCATAATCGCGTCGTCCATGTCCTTTAAGCCATCCGCCGGAATATCCTTAAAGGCTGCCTGGCCGCTCTCCATCACCTCGTAGGTCGAGATCTCCGTAATCTCATCGTCTCCGCTCCGGAAGGTACGGCTGTTCTCGCCGTGCACCTGCATGTCGATCTCGCCGTCAAAGCTGTAGAGCCAGAACGGAACGAACATGCCCTTGATTTTCTCAATGGTGGACTGCTGGCGGAAAAGCCTCGGCGTCAGCACGGACTTCTTGCACAGCTCGGTATAAGCCGCCTCGACATCCTTGCGGTCCTTCTCGAAGGGCAGGACGACCTGAGGAGCGAAGTCCCCGGAAAGATTTCCCTCCAGGGTGATCGCGCGGTTGCAGTACACGCAGGTGGTGGCCGCCGTGGACTTCGCCGTGATAACCTCCGCGCCGCAGTGCGGGCACTGGTAAACCACGAGCTCGCCCGTGGAGTCGTCGGTGGAGGGCTCGGTTACCGGCTCCCCGTCGCCATACTCGACCTTCTTGGCCGCACCGCCGAATTCCTCCGCCGCGCCCGCGTACTCCGATACGTCAAAGGAAGAATCGCAGTAATCGCAGTGCAGCTTGCCAAGCTTAGGATCAAAAAACAGCTCCGCCCCGCAGCATTTGCAGGAATATTTTGCCATATTTGCCTCCTTTCCTAAGATTGCTCATGGTTTCTGGTCACACGGTGACCAGAAACGAAGGCGTTTTGCAATGAAATCGCCCTGCGGGCGATGGCAAAACGCAGGTCAGCGACAATCTATAATTTTATGGTTCATACACAGGTTGATTTATGTCACTGGCCCGTGCCAAACAGCGACGCGCAGCTAGTCCTTTAGGGCGAGTGTTTGGCACGGGACGCCATCGAATCGCGCTCCCGGACCGTCACGCACTGGTCATTTTCGGAATCAAAGTCGAAGGTGACGCAGAAGGGCGTTCCGATCTCGTCCTGGCGGCGATAGCGCTTGCCGATGTTGCCGCGGTCGTCGTATTCGCAGTTCCATTTTTTGCAGAGATTTGCGTAAATCTCCTCGGCCGGGCCGGCCAGCTTCTTCGAGAGCGGCAGGACGGCGACCTTCACCGGCGCGAGGGCCGGATGGAAATGCAGGACCGTGCGGACGTCATTTTTCTCGGCGTCGAGGACCTCCTCGTCGTAGGCCGCGCAGAGGAAGGCGAGGGCCATGCGGTCAACGCCCAGCGACGGCTCGATGACGTAGGGGAGGTAGCGCTCCTTGGTCTCGTCGTCGAAGTACGTGAGATCCTCGCCGGAAACCTCCTGATGGCGGCCCAGGTCGTAGTCCGTGCGGTCGGCGATGCCCCAGAGCTCGCCCCAGCCGAACGGGAACAGGAACTCGACGTCGGTCGTGCCGTTGGAATAGAAGGAAAGCTCCTCCGGATCGTGGTCGCGGAAGCGAAGCTCCTCTTCCTTAAGTCCCAGGGAGAACAGCCACTTTTTGGCAAAGGCCTTCCAGTATTCGAACCATTCCATGTCGGTGCCGGGCTTGCAGAAGAATTCCAGCTCCATCTGCTCAAACTCGCGGGTGCGGAAGGTGAAGTTGCCCGGCGTGATCTCGTTGCGGAAGGACTTTCCGATCTGGCCGATGCCGAAGGGCACTTTCTTGCGGGAGGTGCGCTGGCCGTTCTTGAAGTTCACGAAGATGCCCTGCGCGGTCTCCGGGCGGAGGTAGACGGTGTTCTTCGCGTCCTCGGTCACGCCCTGGAAGGTCTTGAACATGAGGTTGAACTGGCGGATCGGGGTGAAGTTGTGCTTGCCGCAGGTGGGGCAGGGGATCTGGTTTTCCGCGATGAATTTTTCCATCTGCTCGTTGGTCCAGCCGTCGACGGAGCCGAGGGGCTTTTGGTCGGTGCCGTAGGCCGCCGCGTCCGCCTCAGTCAGCGGGATCTTTTTCTCATGGCAGAAGCCTTCGATGATCTGGTCGGCGCGGAAGCGCTCGTGGCACTCCTTGCAGTCCATGAGGGGATCCGAGAAGGAGCCGAGATGCCCGGAGGCGATCCAGGTCTGCGGATTCATGAGGATCGCGCTGTCGATGCCGACGTTGTAGGGATTTTCCTGGATGAATTTCTGCCACCAGGCTTTTTTGACGTTGTTTTTGAGCTCGACGCCAAGGTTGCCGTAGTCCCAGGTGTTCGCGAGTCCCCCGTAGATCTCCGATCCCGGGAAGATAAAGCCTCTCGACTTCGCCAGCGCTACGATCTTGTCCATGGTCTTTTCCATAGTGGTTCAGTTCCTTTCTGATGCCGCGGCGGGATGCCCCGGCTTTTTTTGACAAATGCAATTGCCTGCGGCTTTCGCCGTTTTCTTCTTCTGCCTTGGCAAATGCCGGCCGAAGGGAACGCAGGCTTCACACAGTTGCTGTTATTATACTAAATCAAGCCGGCAAGGTAAAGACTTGTCACACTTTTTTCGCGATTCCCGCCCGCAAAACTTTCCGGGCTGGTGTGCGGATTACGCTTCCGGCTGATGAAGGGGATACGCGTCCGGGCAGATGCTGTGACCGGGATGCGCGTCCGGGCAGATGCTGTGACCGGGATACGCGCCCGGGCAGATGCAACTTTTTTACGCTCCGTCGCCCTTCGGGCTCCAAGTCGCTCAAAAAGTTATCTGCCCGTCGCGTATCCACAGACGGGTAAGTATCCTGCGCGGAACGGACATCCCCGGAAACCGCTCATCAGATCTTCCAGAAGCGGACAGGCGGATGGGCAGATAACTTTTTTCGAGGTTAAGTGCCCGCAGGGCACGTCGAGAAAAAAGTTGCATCTGCCCACGCCGCCGTCATCCGCTCTCAAGCCCCCTCACTCCTCCAGCATAACCTCACTGTTCATTCTGCGGTCGACGGCTCTTTTGACGTTCCTCCGGACGATCTCGGTCATCTCCCCCTCGATCTTCTCCGATGGCCGGTAGGCGTAGAGCCGCGAGACGGGCGCGTACAGGTAATAGTTGAGCGCCTCGATCGTCTCCGGCGACGCGGGGTGTTTCCCGTCCGGAAACATAAACTCTCCGTTGATGCCGAGGATCCGGCATTCGAAGATCCTGCGAAGGAGCGCAAGCGGCAGGACTCCTTTCGTGATCGCCCGGAGCGAGACGTACAGGAGATTGACGGTATCCTCCGCCTCCAGCCCCTCCTGCCCGTAATACGAGGCCAGCTCCAGAAAATAAAAGCCATAGTAAACACCCGGCTGGCAGGCAGCCAGCTCGGTGAAATACGCCGCGGCCTCCGCGGAGATCAGCCGATAGGCATTTCTCCCCTCGATAAGCTGAAAGCTCGCGAAAACGAAGGTATTTGCCGCCGCAAGAAGGCTTGAGGTCGGCTTCCTCGCCCCGTTGGCAAAAGCCGTGATCTTGCCCCGCTCCCGGGTCAGGATCACCAGCCGCTTATCATATTCACCATAGGGCTGCGCAAGGAGCACCACACCGGTCAGCGTAATCGTGTTCATGAATACCTTCTTAATTATATATCTCCAGGGTTCGCCGGAACCTGGCCGGCAAGCCCTGCCGGCGTACACGACTTAGTCTTTCCTGCCGTGCTTTCTGCGGTCGTAGCCGAAGCTCCTGAGCTCTCCCTCGTTGTCGCGCCAGTTTTTCCGGACCTTGACGAAGAGCTTTAAGAAAACCTTCTTGCCGGTCAGCTCCTCGATGTCGACGCGGGCGGTCTGGCCGATTTTTTTAAGCATCGCGCCGCCCTTGCCGATGATGATGCCCTTGTGGCTCGGCTTTTCGCAGACGATGCTGGCTTCGATGTCCGTCAGGCGCTCGTCGCGCTCCTTATAGGTATCGATCAGCACCGCGATGCCGTGAGGAACCTCCTCGTTAAGCGCCCGCAGGGCCTTTTCCCGGATAATCTCCGCCGCCAGATCCCGCAGGTTTTCATTTGTCACGGTATCCTCATCATAATACTGCGGGCCGACAGGCAGATGCCGGAGGATGGCGGAAAGAAGCTCGTCGAGGTTTTGTCCCCGAAGCGCCGAAACCGCGACGGTCTCCGCCGGCGTCAGCAGCTTTTCGAAGACCTCGATCGCCGCCGCGACCTGTGCCTTCTCCACCGTGTCGGCCTTGTTCACCACCAGGATAACCGGCCGGCCGCTCTTTTTCAGAAGCTCCGCGATCTCCCGGTCGCCCTCGCCCGCGTAGGGCCTGGGCTCCACGAGCCAGAGCACCACGTCCGCGTCGTCCAGCGTCGAGCGCGAGACGTCGATCAGGTACTCCCCCAGCTTATTGCCGGCCTTCCGGAGCATCCCGGGCGTGTCGAGAAAGATCACCTGCCCTTCCTTCGTCGTCAGGACCGTCTCGATCCTCCCCCGGGTCGTCTGGGGCTTCCGGCTCGTGATGGCGATCTTCTGCCCGATCAGATGATTCATCAGCGTGGATTTGCCGACATTCGGCCGGCCGAGGATCACCGCGTAGCCCGAGCGAAAGCTTTCATTTGCCTTTATTTCTCCCATCATCCCAGCGCCTCCACGCTGTCGAAGAGATCGGCGTGCTTCTTAATGGCGGACTCGCTGCCCACAACGCAGATCCCGCCATTTTCCTGTGCCTCAAGGAAGCAGGACGCAAAGCCGCGGATGTCCTCCGGGGTCGCGGCCAGTACCTCCTCCCTGGCTTTAAAGAAATATTCGTCCGTCTTTCCGGAAAAATACGCCTGCATCGAGAGCTCTCCAAAGAGGAAGGGCGTGAGGGGAACGTCTATGCTGCTGATCGTCCCGATAATATACTTCGTCATCTCCCGCTCATTTGCCGAGAAATCGGAGAGATACCCGGGAACGTTTTTGAAAACCTCCACGGTGCGGGCAAGGTGCGGATCCCGATAAGAGGTCAGCGCCGCCACGCCCTCCGAGCCCAGAAGGCCGCTGCAGCCATACGCCCCGCCGGTCGTCCGGATCTCCTCCCAGAGGTATCCGAAATTCAGGATCGGCTTCAGGATATTCATCGACCCGCGGAAGCGCTCCTGCGGATTCGCGTAAAGTCCGCCCATCGCCACGTACTGCACCTGTCCGGGCGTCGTGAAGGCCTCATTCTTTTTGCCAAAGGGCGCGGCTTCGATTTCCGGATACCCGGCAAATGGGCTCTCGGGGAAGCCTTCGCGGATGGCGGGAAGGGCTGCCTCCACCGCAAGCAGGCCCGGCTCCTCGCCGGTCACCGAGACGAGGAGGTTCGTGGGGTCAAACACGGCCCGCATAAGGAGGGCGAGTTTTTCCTTCAGCGCCTCCTTCTTCTCCTCAAAATGCTCGTGGTACTCTTTCACGGCGCGGTAAAAGGCGATGCCCGACGTCCGCTCGTCGAAGGCCGAGGACTGCGAGACGCCGGCCAGGGCGCGCCTAAGCGCCGTCGCGTTTCCGCCGGCCTGCAGCATGCTCTGCAGACTGAGGCGCTCGGAGGAAATGATCTCGCGGAGGCGTTTCTCGTCGCTCATCACGGAGGTGTGGATCACCTCCCCCGCAAGCGCAAAGCACTCCGGCACCTTGCGCTCGAACATCTTCATGTTCAGCGTAAAGTACGGCCGGTAGGAGGTCTCTCCCACCTTCTGCGCCTTGACCAGGGAGAAGGTCATGCCGCCGGCCGCGTTATCTATCGCGCTGGAGAGCGAATTGTAGGAATAATGCTCCGTATCGACGCCCAGGAGCACCGAGGTCAGGAGGCTCAGCTCCGGCAGAAGCTCCTCCGGCACCTTCTTCACGTCCCAGTACAGGCGGACATAGACGATCCCGTTGGCCCTGGTGTCGTGCCAGATCAGCTTTGTCGGGGCAAGCTTCGAGCCGTCCGGGAACGGAAGCCGGCGCTCAAGGTTGCCCGGGCGAAAGCTGTCGTGTCCGAGATCCGCTCTCGTAAGGAGCGGGAGCTTCTCAATATTCTCCGGCGTGTCCACCGTTCGCTGGAACTCCCGGAGCGCCCTGGTCTGCTCGATGATCCCGGCAATCTCCTCCGCGGAGAGCCGACTTCTCTTCTCCTCCATCTCCCGGACCGCCGCCGCCTCGCGCTCTTCCTGAAGCCCCGGCTTTCCGGTCAGCACCACCAGTGACGAGAAGGGATTATCCAGGAGCTTTTCGCGGATGAGCCGCTCAAAGTAGCCCGTGTCCACTTCCTTTCGCAGAGCATCGTAGGCCCAGAGGACCTGCAGCGCGTCAAAGGGCTTTTCGTCGTCGTACAGCCAGGTGTTGAAGGTGTCGATGCTGTAAAAAAGTCCCTTCGGGAAGACCAGGAAATCCGCCTCGCGGAAGCGGAATTCGAAGGAATTGAGTCCCGCGAGAACCGCCTCGCGGTCAATGCCCTTGTCCGCGATCTCCTCCAGCGTCCCGCGGACGACCGAAAGGAACCGGTCCGCGTCCTTCGCGTCGGCATTTTTCGCGGTCACCGTGAAATACGGCTGCAGGATGCTGTCGTCAAGGCCGCCGTCCACGTCCTCGGCCAGCCCCGCGTCGAGAAGCGCCTGCTTCACCGGGGCCCCGGGGATCTGCAGAAGGCAGTAGTCAAGAATCCGGAGAGCCAGCATTTCCTTCGCGTCAAAGACATTGCCGCAGACCGCCGAGTAAGAAAGGTAGCTCTTTCCCTCGGAATCCTCGTCCGCCGAAAGCGGATACGAATCCCTCACCACCCGCATCTTGTCAAATGCCGCCTGCCGGCTGATGGCGGAGTCTACCTGAATCTTCTCGAAGTTCGAGAGGTATTTTTCGTCAAGGAAGCGAAGGGTATCCTCCACGTCCATATTTCCGTAGAGGGTAATATAGCTGTTGGACGGATGATAATACCGGCCGTGGAAATCGAGGAACTCCTCGTAGGTAAGGTCCGGAATGGCCGCCGGGTCGCCGCCGGACTCCACGCCGTAGAGGCTGTCCGGGAAGAGGGAATTCATGCGCACGTGGCCAAGGTACTCCTCCGGATCCGAAAAAACGCCCTTCATCTCATTATAGACGACGCCGTTGATCTTCAGCGCGTCCTCCGGGCTCTCCATCTCATAATGCCACCCCTCCTGCGCGAAAATCCGCGGCTCGCGGTAGGTGTTCGGGTAAAAGACCGCGTCGAGGTAGACATGCATGAGGTTCCGGAAATCCGCGTCGTTGGTGCTCGCGACCGGATACATGGTCTTGTCCGGGTAGGTCATGGCATTGAGGAAGGTATTGAGCGATCCCTTCGCCAGCTCGACAAACGGGTCCTTCAGCGGGAATTCTCTGGAGCCGCAGAGGACCGAGTGCTCGGTGATATGCGCGACGCCCGTCGAATCCTTCGGCGGGGTGCGGAAGCAAATGTTAAAGACCTTGTTCTTGTCCTCGCAGGGAAAAAGGAGGACGCGCGCGCCGGATTTCGCGTGGCGAAGATACACGCCGTGATTCTGAATATCGGGAAGGGGCTTTTCAAAAACAAGCTCGTAGCGCCCGCCCAGGGTAAAATCGAGTTTCTTCATATTATATAGAATCTCCTTTTAACGCTGAAAACAGATATTCCAAAATAAAGTATAACATCTTTCGGGGAAACCACAAGGAAATTTTATAAATCAAGTCTTCCGTCCTTTGAACTCCGGTTTCTCTCTGTTCGCACCCGAGCCGGACACTCGCCCTAAAGGACTGGCTGCGCTTCGCTGTCCGGCTGAGGACTGGAGATAGGGTAGAGGGAGGCGAACGCCGACCTCTGCCCCGTATCGCGAGCCGCGTGCTGCCGAAGGCAGCTTTCCTTACGCGGCTCTGTGAATATAAAACAGCCTGAGATGAATCGTCCATCTCAGGCTGTTCGATGATCGAACGCGATTACCGTTTCCGTTCAAACAAAGGAAAAATCTTCGGATACACGCCCATGATCAGAAACATGATGACCGTATATCTGGCCGTTCGGATCAGCAAGGCACCGAGGCTGGCGCTCGCAAGAAAATCCTTGTTGAACGGCATCTTAAGCAGCGTGTTCAGTCCGAAATAGATGATAAAAGCCCCCGCCGTGCGCAGGATCATCGCCAGAGGATTCCGGGTATCCTGATAATTGACAAATCTGCGCTCAAAGGCAATCGCCGCGATGGCTCCGATCATCAGTCCAAGCGAGGTATAATAATCCTCCGTACGGACAAAGAACAGTCCCGGCAAGGCTGTGCCCAGCAGGATCAGATGGCGTACCCATTCTTTCCTGACCACCCGTTCAAGCAGGGCAAAAATCCCGATCACCGCAAAACCCAGCGCCCAGCCGGCCAGAACATCCGTCGGATAATGGTTGCCGGTCACAACGCGGGAAATCCCGACCAGAAGTATTAACGCGACCGCCAGAATCCAGAACCATTTCTTTTTGATCTCACGAGCCAGTGAGATATACGACGCGGTGCTCGAGCCGCTGTGCATACTTGGGAAAGAATACCCCTGCGCGGCAACATTTGTCAGCGCCGCCTTTGTATCCACCGGCGACAAAGCCTTCACCCTTTCCGGATATTCCACGTAGGGCCGCGGCCGCTTCACAACGGCCTTGATCATCGCGAACCATACGTGCAGCGCCGCGATGATCAGCGCAAGCCTCTGCCCGGCTTCCTTCTTCCAGCAGAAAAGCACGATCACCAGCAAGATCATCAGACCATACTCTCCGCCGATAAACGCAAAAACACTCCCCAAAGCCTTGCCGATGCCGCCAAGATTGCTCTGCATCGATTCAATAATGCCTGCTTCCCATTCCATCCTGATTTTCCTCGTCTTAATCTTGCTCTGAGTTATGAAGCTTCCCGCCGTGAAGCCTGGTGTGGGAAGTTTTCGCTGCCACTCAATATCATATCCGATCTTTGACCCGACTGCAACAAAAATACGCGAAATATCGAACGAAATGAACCGTAGCGAACAGAAAAATACCATCGTTAACGATAACTCCGTAATCTTGAATATCTGTCCTTTTTAATATAAAATTAAACTTAAACCATAGGAAGAGGAATAATTATGAACACACGAAGAAACCTGCTGCGCAGCCTGCTGCTAGCGCCTGTCCGCACTCGCCCCGTGTATCGCGCACGCGGAGGGCGAGGATGGCATTCAGAACGTTCCGACCTGGGCGGATTTGCAGGAAGAAATTACAAATGCCGAAAGCGGAGCCACCATCTTCCTGGCCAATGACTATGTGGCCGATTCGGAGGATACCGCGCTTGTTATCCCTTCCGGGAAAACCATCACGCTGCAGCTGAATGGCCACGTGATCGACCGAAATCTGGTGGAGGCGGCCGAGGGCGGCAACGTCATCAACAACAACGGAATCCTGACAATAGACGGCAGCGGAACCATCCGGGGAGGCTTCAACAGCGGCAGCGGCGGCGCATTTGTCAACTACGGGAGGATGAGCATTGGGGAGAATGGGTATGTCACCATCTCCCGCAACAACGCCGCGGGCAACGGCGGCGGCGTCTGGAATGGCATGTTTACAGACTTCGAGGCGCATGGCTCCGCGAATTATAACGGGAAGCTGACGGTCTGCAACGGCAGCATTGTGGAAAACACCGCGGAAGGAATGGCGCTAAATAGCGCCAGGGACTTGTGATCCATGGCGCCATGTAATGAAAATGGATGTTATCGGATAAAGTTCGTGTTATGAAATGGCTTCCTGGCCCACAGTATACGACCATTTCCCGTCGGCATTTTTTTGAGCAGTGCACTGACCAAAGAAATAGGCACCTAACCCACTGCGCCATTTTTGCGCATCAAACTCTGTATGTTCCGGAGTTGAATCGCCATCTTCATTTGTCTTTATTGAGAAGAACAACCCATCTTCCCAATAGAGGTTCTCCTTATCAATATAACCCTGTTCGCAAAGTTCCTCCCATGTTCCTGCGATATACGGATGATTATGCTTTGATGCAAATTCATGCATTACTGTTTCTTTTTCCAGTTCAGTCAAGTGAGAAAGCTCAGACAAATCGATACCAATCTGAGATATTCCGTGATTCAACCCGGAATCAACATTCCATAAATCTTCTAGTACATCCAAATACAACGCACAGACATCTGTTCGGATATCTATGGTAACACTTCCCGGATCATCGACACCCTTGTCCCATAACTGAAGATCCGAAGCCCGGTACATTTTCATTCCCAGACCCAAGTACGGACGCAAAAGAGTGATGGTCGCGACCTCACCATTTTTCTGTTCGATAATAAGGTAGTCCGGGTCGCCGTCGCCAATTTCCTCCGACGAGGTCACCTGCTGCAAATCGTTGGGAAGTTCATGGAGGGCCAAGACGACGTTTTCCAAGGCTTCTCCCTCCAAGCGACGGACGGTAAATGGCGGATATTCGGAATATTTCCAGATTGCACGGATATTCTGCACGGAAAGTTTTTGGAAATAGGGGATGGTAAAATCATCTCGCAGCCCGGAACGCAAAAGCTCCTGAACTTCGGCAGCCTCCGCCCCATCGCCCTGTTGATGCAAATCCTCCGTCCTTTCCGTCAGACCACTGTCCCTTGCGGCGGTCATGGCGGGCGCTTTATTGGGGGAATTGGTCAAAAAACAAATTGCGAGTATCACTACAAGAATACCTGCTGCCATAATGATCCAAAACTTCGGGCGTTTGTATTGCAGGACAGCCTTTACCCTTCCTTTCACGCCGTTCCCGCCGAAGGCCAGCGGGAAGGTAACGCCTGGCTTTCCCTGAAAACCCAGCTTCAGAAGGACCTCCGAATAGGCGGCCCGCCCTTCCCGGTCCATGTCGCGGATGACCCGCTCATCGCAGGCGCCCTCGATGTCCCGGCTAAAGAGGACATACGAAAGCCAGCACAGCGGATTAAACCAGTGGAGGGAGAGGGCCATGAAGCCAAGCGGCTTCCACCAGTGGTCACGGCGGCAAATGTGCGCCCGCTCATGCCGAAGGCAGAGCGATAGCGTCTGCCCTCCCATCGACGACGGGACATAAATGACCGGGCGGAAGATGCCCAAGACAAATGGTGACGAAATCTCATCGCACGCCCTGACATTTTCAAAAAGCACGACCGACGCAGCCACCGTTCTTTTGAGTTTTACATATCTGCCAAATGCATAGGCAGCCATTCCGACAAAGCCTGCCAGCCACAAACAGGCCAGAACTCCTTAGAATCTGCATTTTCCTCCTTCGAAGCCGCATTTGCCTCTATTCTTGCAAATGCAGCCTCGTTATATCCGGCACCTTCCCGTCCGGAAGGCGGCTGGCAGGCTTTCCCGTTGTTAGAATCAGGAACAGCTTCTTGCACCGGAATCTCCCCCACAGCTGCCTGGGAAGGAAGCCAGCTGAGGGTACTCTCCACGGAAAGCGGACACAGGAGCCTTACAAAAACAAGCCCCCACAATAGGCAGACGGCCCATTTAGGCGCTCTCCTTATGAGCATCCGCACGGCGAGGACGGCCAGGATCAGCCAGCTCGCCTTCACGCTCATGTTTAAAATCTGCAGAAAGACAGCTCTCATCTCTTTTTCTCCTTTCTATCTCCGTCAGAGATCGTCTACCGGAAAGCAGCAGGCACGCTCCCTCTCTGCCAGTAAATGCATATCCCAGAAGCCTAAGGAAAGCCGCATTACAGGCAAAATCGGAAACTTTCCTCCCCCTCAGCCATTCTCCCGGAACGAGTCGATCATCTTCTGGATTTCCGCCGCCTCTTCCTGGGAGAGGCTTTTTTTCGAGATAAAGGCCGCAACAAATGCAGGCAGGGAACCCTTGAAGGATTCTTCGACCACCTGCTCGCTTTTTGTGGAATAATACTCCTTTTGCGAGACGATGGAGGACACGATGCCGTCCTCGTTCCTCAAAAGCCCCTTCTCGCAGAGCTTCCGCAGCACCGTATAGGTCGTCGGCCTCTTCCATTTCAGCTCACTCGCGCAAAGCTTCGCCAGCTCGCCGGAAGCAATCGGCTCGTTCGCCCATACAATATCCGCAAATCGTTCCTGCACCGCCCCAAGTTCAAAATTCTTCATAAAAGCCACCAGCCTTCCTTGTTTATTCCTATAAACTACGCTTTCAGTTTATCGCAATAGACTATTTTTGTCAAGCCCTTTTGAGACATTTTTCTTCCGTCCCAAAATCGAAAAAAAATCTATCAGTTTTGAAATGATGAGAATTATAGAAAGCGTGAAAACGCGCAGCTCACACGAAGTGTGATTTCTGGGTTTGGGATGTGTTCCCAACAAGCGCATAGACGATTTTTGCAAGAAGCGTCCATCTGGACCCTGCTTGCAAATTAGCGAACCCTTACGGGTTTGCCCTGCTTGCCAGGTACTGAAACCATGGCAAGCAGTTACGTTGACGCGAAAAACCGTCAACAGGTTTCGGGTGGATTGACAGTAGAAAAGCGTGCTGGTACAATATCGGTGGTCCTGAAAAGGAATATGTATGAGGGATCAGATTTGTCTGATTCGTTGATCGGTTCCCGTCCCTGAGATTGCCGGGTTCCGATATGGTATCTGTCTGATAGGGATGGATACGGTAAGGCTGCATCAGGGCGGCCGTCGGCTGTTTTATAGCCGGGTTACATAGAAACATATCAGCAAGGGCGGGCTTCCATGCTCGTCTGTTGGTGCGTTTCTATGTGACCCGGCTCTTTTTTGTCCGGAACATTCAAAAAGAAGGAGAACAACCAAAATGAGAAACGTAAAAAACAACGAAGCCGGTCACATCGTGGTGAAGAACATTTCGGCCTTCTGGATCCCGGAGATCAAGGTCGAACGAGAGATCCACGGAACCGTCTACACCGTCACCGGCAGCTATGAAGGAACGGAACTTCCCAACCGGAAACTCACCCGCATCCTGCTGAAAAATGTGGAGGATGATTCTTATCAGCAGCCCGCAGCCGGACAGCGAGTGTCCGGCTCGGGTGTGAACCCTCGCATTCACTGCGATAAATAAGGGGCTGTCGCATTGAGCTTTTCGACGACGAAATATGGTTCGTATCCGCAAAGGATACCGGCATATTTCGTGGCTCGAATGCTTTGTGTGACAGTCCCTTGATCTTATGCGGGTTGATTCGAATGAATTCCTTCGTTACAAGTCACTTCCGCGCCGCTCACTCCGCGTCGATCGTGGAAACGCCCATCGTGACCTCCTCCAACACATCGAGGAGGAGCCGCACGGTATCGAGTGAGGTCAGCATGGTGATGTTGTTCTGGGCCGCGCACCTTCGGATCGCGAGGCCGTCGCCGTAGTGTACGCCGGAAAGAATGGCCCGGGTGTTGATGACATAGCTCACGTACCCGGCGCGGAGGGAATCGAGCACCTCCTCACTGCCCTCGCTGGGCTTTTTCCGGATCCTTGTCCGGATCCCCCGCGAGCGCAGAACCTCTCCGGTAAGGCTCGTCGCTTCAATATTAAAGCCCATCCGGTAAAAACGCTCGATGAGGGGGACTGTCTCTTCCTTGTCCTCGTCCGCGACGCTGACCAGGACGGTTCCGTAGTTGCGGAGGGTAAGCCCGGCCGCGGTCATCGCCTTGTACGCGGCCCGGTGGAGCTTTTGATCATACCCGATCGCCTCGCCGGTAGACTTCATCTCCGGCGAAAGATACGCGTCCATTCCCCGGAGCTTCGAGAAGGAAAAGGCCGGCACCTTTACATAGTATCTCTTTTTTTCCTCCGGGCAGCGGACGTGGATACCCTGTTCCCGGAGGGAGATCCCGAGCATTGCCAGCGTTCCGATATCCGCAAGGGAATATCCGGTCGCCTTGGACAAAAACGGCACGGTCCGCGAGGAGCGCGGGTTCACCTCGATCACATAGACCTTCTCCCGGCCGTCGACGATGAACTGGATATTGAAAAGCCCGACGATGCCGATCCCGAGACCGAGCCGCTCTGTGTAATCCAGGATCGTCCGTTTTACCGCTGCCGAAAGACTGTACGAGGGATAGACGCTAATGGAGTCCCCGGAATGAACGCCGGTGCGCTCAACGAGCTCCATGATGCCCGGCACAAAAACGCGTTCCCCGTCGCAGACCGCGTCCACCTCCACCTCCTTGCCGCGAATGTATTTGTCGACAAGGACCGGCCGCTTCTCGTCGATCTGAACGGCCGTGCGCAGATAGTCCCACATCGACGCCTCCTTTGCGACGATCTGCATCGCGCGGCCGCCGAGAACGAAGCTCGGGCGGACAAGCACCGGATAGCCGATCCGCCGCGCGGCCTCAATGCCTTCCTCTATGCCCGTCACCGCCTCGCCTGTCGGCTGCGGGATCCGCAGCGCAAGAAGAAGCCTTTCAAAGGAATCACGGTTCTCCGCGCGGTCGATGGCCTCACAGCCGGTTCCGATGATCCGGACGCCCCGCGCGCCGAGGGGCTCCGCGAGGTTCACGGCGGTCTGCCCGCCCAGCGTCGCGATCACGCCCTCCGGCTTTTCAAGAAGGACGATGTTCATCACATCCTCCACGGTCAGCGGCTCGAAATACAGCTTGTCCGAACAGGTGTAATCCGTCGAGACCGTCTCCGGATTATTGTTGATAATGATTGCCTCGAAGCCGGCCCGCCGAATCGTCTGCACGGCGTGGACGGTGGAATAGTCAAATTCCACGCCCTGGCCGATGCGGATCGGCCCGGAGCCGAGGACGATGATCTTCCGCCTCTTTGAAACGACGGATTCATTTTCCTCCTCATAGCAGGCGTAAAAGTACGGGATGTAGCTGTCGAATTCCGAAGCGCAGGTATCAATCATCTTGTATACAGGCTTTATCCCGTGCGCCGCGCGCCGCCGGAAGATCTCCTCCTCCGTTTCCTTCCAGAGGACGGCGATCTCCCTGTCCGAGAAGCCCATTCTCTTGGCATTGGCCAGTGCCGTCGGATTCCCCGCATTTGCCGAAAGCGTCTGCTCCATCGCCACGATGTTTCGGATCTTCCGCAGGAAAAAACGGTCGATGCAGGTCGCAGTGGCCAGGGGATCGACTTCACCGCCGCGGCGGAAGTATTCCGCGATCGCGTAAATGCGGTCGTCCGTGCCGATTTTTGTATATTCAAGGAGCTCGTCCGCGCTCCAGGACGCGAATTTCGGCAGGCGGATGTGAAAAGCGCCGATCTCCAGCGACCGGATGCCCTTGAGCAGGCTCTCTTCAAATGTCCGCCCGACGCTCATGGCTTCTCCCGTGGCTTTCATTTGCGTGGAAAGCGCGTTGCTCGCGTCCGCGAATTTGTCAAATGGAAATCTCGGGAGCTTGGTGACGACGTAGTCGAGAGCCGGCTCGAAGGCTGCCGGGGTATTGGCGATCCGGATCTCTTCGAGGGTCAGGCCGATGCCGATCTTCGCGGAGACCCGCGCAATGGGGTAACCGCTCGCCTTCGAGGCGAGCGCCGAGGAGCGCGAGACGCGGGGGTTCACCTCGATGAGATAATATTGGAAGGAATTCGGGTCGAGGGCGAACTGGACGTTGCAGCCGCCCTCGATCTTCAGGGCCCGGATGATCCGCAGGGCGCTGTCGCGGAGCATCTGGTACTCCTTATTGGTCAGCGTCTGGGAGGGGCAGACAACGATGGAATCGCCGGTGTGAATCCCGACCGGGTCGAGGTTTTCCATGTTGCAGACCGTGATCGCGGTGTCGCGCGCGTCCCGGATGACCTCGTACTCGATCTCCTTCCAGCCCTTGACGCTCTTTTCCACGAGCACCTGCCGCACCAGTGAAAGCTCCAGCGCGTTTTTCATTATGGCCGCGCAATCCTCCGGGCCGTCGGCAAAGCCACCGCCCGTGCCCCCCAGGGTGAAGGCCGGGCGGAGGACGACCGGGTAGCCGATGTCGGCCGCTGCCGCGAGGCCCTCCTCCACGGAGGTCGCGGTCTCGGACGGGAGGGTGGGCTCGCCGAGTCGAGCGCAAAGCTCCTTAAACTGCTCCCGGTCCTCGGCCATCTCGATGGACTCACTTTTCGTTCCGAGAAGCTCCGCGCGGCATTCCGCGAGTATTCCCTTTTTTTCGAGCTGCATCGCAAGGTTGAGGCCGGTCTGGCCGCCGATTCCGGGCAGGATCGCGTCCGGGCGCTCGTAGCGAAGAACCTTCGCGAGATACTCCAGCGTCAGCGGCTCCATGTAGACCTTGTCCGCGATGGCCGTGTCGGTCATGATCGTCGCCGGGTTGGAGTTGCAGAGGATCACCTCATACCCCTCCTCCTTCAGCGCGAGGCAGGCCTGCGTTCCCGCATAGTCAAATTCCGCCGCCTGGCCGATGACGATCGGCCCCGACCCGATCACGAGAATCTTCTTCAAATCCGTTCTTTTGGGCATGATGATCCAGCTCCTTTTCTCTTTTCGGACAAAAGGCCCGGTTTAGGGTATTTGCGTCCGAGCTGCACGGCCTATTTCCGATCCGGCCTCGGACGAAAGGCCCGGGTTTCGGCAATTGCGTACGAGCCTCGCGAAAAGCTCCCGATCCGGCCTCGGACGAAAGGCCCGGGTTTCGGCGGTTTCGTCGAAATTATAGCTTGCTTTGGCATGACCTGCAGCTTCGCAAAAACCGTTCAAAAAGGTGGGCACCATCCCGCGGGCCGGGAGCACTTTCCGGGTGATACTGCACGCTGAAAGCCCGGTCCTTTTCGCAGGAAACGCCCTCCACGGTACAATCGAGGAGATTTCTGTGCGTCACGGCCAGCGGAGTCCCCCGAAGGCTTTCCTCGTCCACCGCGTAAGAGTGGTTTTGGGACGTAATCTCGATTCGTCCCGTCGTCAGATCCTTCACGGGATGATTCCCGCCCCGATGGCCGAATTTCAGCTTGTAGGTTCTCGCCCCGTAGGCAAGCGATAGAATCTGATGACCCAGGCAGATACCGAAGATCGGATACTCACCCAATAACTCGCGGACGGTCGCGATCGTTTCCGGTACGTCCGTCGGGTCGCCGGGTCCGTTGGACACAAAGATACCGTCCGGGTGAAGCTCCCGGATCTTCTCGGCGGTCGTGTTCCAGGGCACGACCGTCACACGGCAGCCACGCATAACCAGCGAGCGCACGATATTGGCCTTCATCCCGCAGTCGATGGCCGCAATATGAAGTGTCTCTTCCTTTTTGCATGACATTTCCGTATTGATTTCCGTTCCGCCCGCTTCCGCTGTCCCGAGACCTTCGTTACCCGGTTCAGCTGTCCATATTTCTTTACAGCTGACTCTTGACACCGCATCCTTCGGCGAAACGTATGCCCGAAGCTTTGTCATCGCTTCCGAAAGGGGCGTGTCCGCATCTGTCAGCAATGCTTTACGGCTTCCCTGATCGCGGATCGACCGGGCAAGCTTCCTTGTGTCCACACCAAAAATCCCCGCGATGCCGTATCCCCGCATGACTTCTCCGAGCGTCTTTTCCGCGCGAAAATTCGAGGGCTCGTCGTTATATTCATGAACGATGAGCGCCCCGATCGTCGGTGTCTCCGTCTCGTAATCGTCCGCCGCCATCCCATAGTTCCCGATGAGCGGATAGGTCATAACCACCGCCTGATCCGTATAGGAAGGATCCGAGAGGATTTCCTGATACCCGACCATGGAGGTGTTGAAAACAATTTCCAGGATTTTTTCCCTTATCGCGCCAAAGGATCGGCCCAAAAAAACCTGCCCATCCTCCAAAACGATCTTTCTGTCCATATTTCCCGTCATCGCAAGCATCCTCCTCCACGCCGCTCAGCCGCAGCCGCCATTTTCAATCGCCTGCGGCTGAATCCTTCTTGCTTCCTCTCACAACCACTCAACCGCAGCCGCCATTTTCAATCGTCTGCGGCTGTTTTTCTCTTAAGCGCCGCTTCGATAAATCCGACAAAAAGCGGATGCGGCCGATTCGGACGGCTCTTGAACTCCGGATGATACTGAACCCCCACGTAAAATGGATGATTGTCCAGCTCCACGGTCTCCACGAGACTCTCGTCCGGCGAAAGCCCGCTGAGAACCAGACCGGCCTCCGCGAGTTTCTTCCTATAATTATTGTTGAATTCATAGCGGTGGCGGTGCCGTTCGCTGATCCGAAACGTCCCATAGCACCGAGCCATCATCGTTCCTGGCAAAATATTGCAGGGATACGCCCCCAGGCGGAGCGTTCCGCCCTTGTCGATCTCCTCGCTCTGTCCCGGCATGAAATCAATCACCTTATGCAGGCAGTCCTCATCGAATTCCCCCGAATTCGCGTCGGCAAGCCCGGCGACATTTCTCGCGAATTCAATGACCGCGATCTGCATCCCGAGACAGATTCCCAGATACGGGATCGCGTGCTCTCGGGCGTATTTCGCTGCCTGAATCATTCCCTCAATCCCCCGGACACCGAAGCCACCCGGAACGAGAATTCCGTCAAGCTTTGCAAGCATCCCGCAGGAATTCTCCGAAATCAGGCTTTCGGAATCGATCCAGCGAATCGCAATCTGCGCATTGTGAAAAAAGCCCGCATGCCGAAGCGCCTCCGCCACCGAAAGATACGCGTCATGAAGCGCGACGTATTTACCGACCAGCCCGATCGTCACGTGTTTTTTCACCCTGCTGCCGCTTTTTCGGACCAGTTCCTCCCAGTCGGAAAGGTTTGGCGCGGGCGCGCAGATTCCAAGCTCCCGGCAGACCACCTGTGAAAAGTGAGAATCCTCCAGCATGAGCGGCGCTTCGTAAATATTCGGAAGCGTCCGGTTCTCGATCACGCAGTCCGGCTTCACATTGCAAAACATCGCAATCTTCTGAAAGATCGACGGTTCCAGCGGCTCATTGCAGCGAAGTACGACAAGGCTCGGATGGATCCCCATCCCCTGCAGCTCCTTCACCGAATGCTGGGTGGGCTTGGTCTTGTGCTCGCCGGAGCCCTGAAGATAGGGCACCAGCGTCACATGGATGAACAGACAGTTCTCCCGCCCGACCTCCAGCGAAATCTGCCGGGCCGCCTCGATGAACGGCTGGGACTCGATGTCGCCGATCGTCCCCCCGATCTCCGTAATCACAATATCGGCATTTGTCTTCTTCCCGACACTGTACACAAATTCCTTGATTTCATTTGTAATATGCGGAATGACCTGCACCGTTGAGCCGAGGTACTCCCCCCGCCGCTCCTTGTTCAGCACATTCCAATAGACCTTGCCGGTGGTGAGGTTTGAGTAGCGGTTCAGATCCTCGTCGATAAAGCGCTCGTAATGGCCCAGATCAAGATCGGTCTCCGCCCCGTCCTCGGTCACGTAGACTTCGCCGTGCTGGTAGGGGCTCATCGTCCCCGGATCCACGTTGATGTACGGATCCAGCTTTTGCGCGGCAACCTTAAGGCCCCGCGCCTTGAGGAGGCGCCCTAAAGAAGCTGCCGTGATCCCTTTTCCAAGCCCGGAGACCACGCCCCCGGTCACAAAGATATATTTCGACATGCAAATTCTCCTCAAAATGCCCTTCCTTAGGCCAGATCGCCCAGTCTGACAACGCCGGAAGGACATCCTCAAACACAGATCACTTCCCGCTCTCCCCATAGTTCGAGAGCACGCGGGCCGACGGGTCGTTCACGTTGCACCCCTCCCAGGACTTGTTCGGCATCCAGAAGTCCGCGATCATCTCCGCCTGCCCCGGGTAATATTTCTCAAAAATTTCCCGGTAAAGGAGCGATTCCTTCGTGAACGGCCGCGCGTGGGTGTATTTCTTCCGCTTTTCCTCGAACTCCGCATCGGTATACTGTGTCTCGGCAAAGGCCTTCAGATCGTCAACCATGGAATGCCCGACCGCGTCGGAAAATGCCGCCTTCTCCCTCCAGAGAATGGAATCCGGGAGATACCCAAGCCCTTCAAATGCGTGCCTGAGCAGGTATTTGCCTTTTCCGTACCGGTTGATCTTCATCGACGGATCGAGGCTCATCACGTATCGGACAAATGCAAGATCTCCGAAGGGGACGCGGGCTTCGAGGGAGTTCACGGAGATGCAGCGGTCCGCGCGGAGGACATCGTACATATGAAGCTCCCGCACGCGCTTTTGCGCTTCCTCCTGAAATGCCACCGCCGAGGGCGCGAAGTCCGTATACTTGTAGCCGAAAAGCTCGTCGGAGATCTCGCCGGTGAGGATCACGCGAAGGTCCGTCCGCTCGTGGATCGCCTTGCACACAAGGTACATCCCCATGCTCGCGCGGATCGTGGTGATATCGAAGGTTCCGAGGAGATGGATGACCGTCTCCAGCGAGGAAACGACCTCCTCCGGGGTCATATAGACCTCCGTGTGATGACTACCGATGAAGTCCGCAACCTGTTTTGCGTATTTTAAGTCGATTGCGTCCTCGCTCATGCCGATGGCAAAGGTCTCGATGGGCTTTCCGCTCTCCCGCGCTGCGATCGCGCAGACCAGCGAGGAATCGAGGCCGCCGGAGAGGAGGAAACCGACCTTGGAATCGGAGACCAGACGCTTTTTTACGCCCTCGACGAGCAGCTCCCGGATCCGGCCGCAGGCCGTCTCCAGATCATCATGACAGACCGTCTCAACCTCCGCGATGTCACAGTAACGGACAAACCGGCCTTTTTGCCAGTAATGGCCGGGCGGGAACGGCCGGATCTTTTCCGCAAGTCCCACAAGGTTCTTCGCCTCGCTCGCAAAGAGGATCGTCCCTGCCGCGTCATAGCCGTAGTACAGCGGCCGAATGCCGATCGGGTCGCGGGCGGCGACATACTCTCCGGTCCGCCCGTCGTAGAGAATACAGGCAAATTCCGCGTCCAGGCGGGCGAACATTTCCGTGCCATATTCAAAATACAGCGGGAGCAGGATCTCGCAGTCGCTGTCCGACCGGAAGGTATATCCCTTCGACAGAAGGAGATCCCGCTCCTTCGCGAACCCGTAAAGCTCGCCGTTGCAGACCACATAGCTTCCGTTCAATTCAAAAGGCTGCATCCCGGAGGGTGTCAGTCCCATGATGGAAAGCCGCTGAAAGCCCAGAAGACCAGCTCCCGTGTCCACGATCCGGCTCTCGTCCGGTCCCCGGGAAGCCGTCCGGGCCAGCCCCATCGCAAACAGCGCACTGTCGGCATTTTCGCCGCAATAACCCATAATTGAACACATATCCGGCCTTCCTTTCTACGTCTGCAATTGCTCCAAAAACCTCCACGCTCACTCCGCTCCCTGCAGCGCCTCGTGGCCTTCCTCCCCGGTGCGGACCTTCACGACATTTTCCACATCGTAGACGAAGATCTTGCCGTCGCCGATATGGCCGGTGTAAAGGGCCTTCTTGGCCTCGATGACATCCCGGACCGGGATCGCCGAGACCACGATGTCCATCTGCACCTTCGGACGGAGGTCCGTCTCCACCGCGACGCCGCGGTAGAACTCGGTATGGCCCTTCTGCATGCCGTAGCCCATGACGTGGGAAACGGTCATGCCGGTGATGCCGAGCCTCGACATCGCGTCCTTAAGCGCGTAGAGCTTCTCTTCCTTGAAAACAATCTCAATCTTCGTGAATTTATGTCCGTCCGCATGGAAGGCCGGCTCGCGCTTCACCGGGACCGCCTCCGCGACCGGCGTCGTTCCGCTGACCACCGGCACATGCTCCCCGTCGAAAACCGTGTATTTGTCAACGGCGGGCATGAAGTCCGCGTAGGCGCTCGGCAGACCGTGCTCGCTCACGTCAAGACCCGAAAGCTCGTCGGCAGCCTCCGCGCGGAGGAAATCCGCCTTTTTCAGAATCATAAAGAAGATCAGCATCGTACCCGCCGCCCAGGCCGCCACGGCGGCGAAGCCCAGAAGTTGCAGACCGAGCTGCGAAAAATCGCCGGTGTAGAAAAGGCCGCGAAGCCCCGCGGGCGCGTCCGGATTGGCCAGAAGACCGACCGCGATCGTGCCCCAGATACCATTCGCGCAGTGAACGCCAACCGCGCCGACCGGATCGTCGATGTGGAGTTTGAGGTCCAGCGTTTCGACCACCACGACCACGAGGATCCCGGCGACCAGGCCGACCACGGCCGCGCCGATCGCGTCGAAAGCGTCACAGCCCGCGGTGACGGCGACCAGGCCGGCCAGCGAGGCGTTGAGACACATCGAAACGTCCGGTTTTCCGTTTTTCACCCAGGTATAGATCAGGGTGGTACAGGTGGCGACCGACGGGGCGATCGTCGTGGTCAGGAAAATCGCGGAAAGCTCCGAAGCACTTGTCGCGGCCGCTCCGTTGAAGCCGTACCAGCCAAGCCAAAGAATAAACACGCCGAGCGCGCCCAGCGGGATCGAGTGGCCCGGGATCGCGTTGACCTTGACGACCTTTCCGTTCCTGTCCTTCACGTACTTGCCGATGCGCGGGCCGAGGATCGCCGCGCCGATGAGCGCCGCGATGCCGCCGACCATATGGATCGCGCAGGAGCCCGCGTAATCGTGGAAGCCAAGCTGCGAAAGCCACCCGCCGCCCCAGATCCAGTGGGCTTCAATCGGGTAAATGAGCAGGCTGATCACGCCGGAATAAACGCAGTAGGCGGAAAATTTTGTACGCTCCGCCATCGCGCCGGAGACGATGGTCGCGGTCGTCGCACAGAACACCAGATTAAAGACAAAATAGCTCGCGTCCGTAAAGCCGTCGGCCGGGGAGGCGATAAATTCCTTAAAATGCGTGAAGAGATCGAGATTCGGCTGCCCGATGAGCCCGAAGAATGCGTCCTCGCCCATCATCAGCGTGTAGCCAAGCAGCGAGAAGACCACCGTGCCGATGCAAAAATCCATCAGGTTCTTCATGATGATATTGCCTGCATTTTTCGCGCGGGTAAAGCCGGTCTCCACCATGGCAAATCCCGCCTGCATCCAGAACACCAGTGCCGCACCAATTAAAAACCAAAATTCTACCGACATAACCTTCTCCTCCTTTTTTCTGATCTTCAACCTTCCACCGCCAAGAAAACGAACCGCCTCTAACTGACCTCCTTTTCCAGTCTTCAAGCCTGCTTCATCCTTCCGCCGAAGAAGCCGTGCCGGAAGGATCAGAAGCAGGGGATAAAATCATCGATAACCTCACCGCACGCTGAAAAGGATATCGCCGTAGGTCGGGAACGGCCAGTAGGTCTTGCCCACCAGGATCTCGGCGTCGTCGCACGGCACACGAAGCCCGGCCATGGCCGGAAGCACGGTATCCCGGATCAAATACGCTTCGGAAACAATATCCTCCGCGCCCTCGAGTCCCTCGATCGCCTTCGAAAGCTCGTTGCATTTGACAAGGATACTGTCGGTAAGCGCGGACAGCCTTACGATCAGCTCCGATTCATAAGCACAGGCCAGATCCGGGAAGATCGCCCTCTTCTCCGCCATTTGCTTCGCGAGATCCGCCGTAAAGCGGGTAATCGCCGGCGCGACCCTCTTATGCACCATGTTGACCATGGTATTGGCCTCGATCCGGACGCTCTTGCAGTAGTTCTCCAGCATGATATCGCGTCTGGAGCGAAGCTCCTCCACCGTAAAAACGCCCAGCCCGGTCAGCATTTGCACGTTTTTCTCGTCCAGAAGGTGCGGCATGCAGTCCGCCGTCGTCTTATAGTTCAGAAGCCCGCGCTTCTTCGTCGCCTCCTCGATCCAAGCGTCGTCGTAGCCGTTTCCGTTGAAAATGATGCGCTTGTGGTCCTTGATGGTCTTTTTGATCATCTCGTGGAGGGCGGTCTCAAAGTCATTGGCCTTCTCCAGACGGTCCGCGTAGATCCGCAGGCTCTCGGCCACAGCGCTGTTGAGCATGATGTTCGCGCAGGCGATGCTGTTCGAGGAGCCCAGCATGCGGAACTCGAACTTGTTGCCCGTAAAGGCAAAGGGCGAGGTCCGGTTGCGGTCGGTGGTGTCGCGGCTGAACGCCGGCAGCACATCGACACCCAGCTTCATCAGGGTCTTTTCCGTTCCCCGATACGGCGTGTCGGTCTCGATAGCTTCAAGCACCGCGTTCAGCTCATCGCCCAGGAACATGGAAATAACGGCCGGCGGGGCTTCGTTGGCGCCGAGGCGGTGGTCGTTGCCCGCGGTCGCGACGGATATACGCAGGAGATCCTGGTAGTCGTCCACGGCCTTGATCACCGCGCAGAGGAACAGCAGGAACTGGGCGTTCTCGTAGGGCGTGTCGCCCGGGGAGAGAAGGTTCTGGCCGCTGTCGGTGGCGATGGACCAGTTGTTGTGCTTGCCGCTCCCGTTGACCCCGGCAAAGGGCTTTTCATGGAGGAGGCAGACGAGTCCGTGCTTCGCGGCGACCTTCTGCATGATCTCCATCGTCAGCTGGTTGTGATCGGTCGCGACATTTGTCGTGGAATAGATGGGCGCCAGCTCATGCTGCGCCGGCGCGACCTCGTTGTGCTCGGTCTTCGCGAGGATCCCCAGCTTCCAGAGCTCGTCGTTCAGATCCTCCATGAACGCGGCGACGCCCGGCTTGATCACGCCGAAATAATGGTCGTCGAGCTCCTGGCCCTTCGGGGGCTTCGCGCCGAACAGCGTCCGGCCGGTGAAGCGAAGGTCCGGCCTCTGGTCATACATTTCCTTCGAAATTAAGAAATATTCCTGCTCCGGCCCGACCGAGGAGACCACGCGCCTCGCGGAATCGTTGCCGAAGAGCCGGAGGATGCGAAGCGCCTGCTTGCTTAAGACCTCCATCGAGCGGAGGAGCGGGGTTTTCTTGTCAAGCGCCGGCCCGCCGTAGGAGCAGAAGGCCGTCGGAATGCACAAGGTCTTTCCCTTTATAAACGCGTAAGAGGTCGGATCCCAGGCGGTATAACCCCTGGCCTCGAAGGTGGCGCGAAGCCCGCCCGAGGGGAAGGAGGACGCGTCCGGCTCGCCCTTGATCAGCTCTTTGCCGGAGAATTCCATGATCACGCTCCCGTCCGGAGCGGGGGAGATGAAGCTGTCGTGCTTCTCGGCCGTAATGCCGGTCAGCGGCTGGAACCAGTGCGTAAAATGCGTCGCGCCCTTCTCCACCGCCCAGCGCTTCATCGCGTCCGCGACCGCGTTGGCCACGCGAAGATCCAGCTCGCTCCCCTCGTCAATCGTCTTCCGAAGGGAAGCATACACCTCCGCCGAAAGGTTCGCCCGCATGACGCGGTCATCAAAGACCTGACTTCCGAAGTAATCTGTTATTGTTCTTCCCATAATCCTCTCTCCTTTCCTCAAACCGATTTCCGCTTCTTAGACCAATGCCGCTCCGGGAAGTTTTTCTCTCCGCCCGCAGCCCGCATATACCGTCCCCGACAATAAGAAAAGGCAAAAACCCCTTTCGCGTAAGCACGAAAGACGCCTTTGCCTTTCAAAGCCGAACCCGAACCGGCCCGCTTTTCTTATTGAATGAATCGGTCAGAGCTGTGCGCTGCCAAAGGCCGCTAAGCTTCTGGCACAGCCCTGAAAAAAAAGAAAAAAGCGCCTTCGAGTTTGATCACTCGAAGACGCCCTTGTCTCCATGGCGATGTTTATACGCCACTTTCCGGCCGTTGTCAATCCCTTTTTTTATATTTCGTTAAATTTCCTTTTCCTTTTCAAAGCTGCTCCTCGATCCATATCGTAAACAACCGCCCAAAGCTTCCTTCTTACTTATTCTCGGACGCAATCGCCCCTTTTTGCTCCTTTCGGCTGAACCCGCATTTTCCGACCGGATCAAGCCTCGTACGAAACCGCCCCTTTTTGCTCCTTTCGGCTAAACCCGCATGTTCCGACCGGATCAAGCCTCGGACGAAACCGCCCCTTTTTGCCCCTTCAGGAACGACATCCAACAATTTTTTTATTTTTTGTCTTGACATTCGCGTGGCGTGGATTATAATGCTTTGCATACGAACAAAGGCGTTCATTCCGATGCGGGGCATCCTGCCGGAATGAGCGCCTTTTCTGTTTGCTTTCCGGTCATGCGGTGACCGCTACGAATAAACAGAAAGGAACGGATGAGCATGAAAAGAGAAGGTCAGGTGCGTATCCCCTCCGGATGCGCCATCGCGGCAGTTATTTCAAAAGAAGGAAGGAAAATGTCCGGCGAGGGGATCACGAACGCGATGAAGCCCATGCACGAGCGCAGCAACGGCCTGGGCGGCGGCTTCGCGGGGTACGGCATTTATCCGGAGTACCGGGACTTTTACGCGCTGCATCTCTTTTTCGACGACCGGACGACGCGGAAAAGCTGCGAAGCCTTCCTTAAGGATTATTTTGAGATCGTCCAGTCCGAGCGGATCCCCACGCGAAAGATCCCGGAGATCACCGACGAGCCCATCATCTGGCGGTACTTCGTCGCCCCGCTGAAATCCATGCTCGCAAGCCTCCAGCTCAGCGAAAAAGAATTTGTCGCGCGGGCCGTGACGCGGATCAACACCCAGCTTGACGGTGCGTACGTATTTTCGAGCGGCAAGAACATGGGCACCTTCAAGGCCGTGGGCTTCCCGGAGGATGTCGGCGTCTTCTATAAATTAGACGAATACGAGGGCTATTCCTGGACCGCGCACGGCCGCTACCCGACGAACACGCCCGGCTGGTGGGGCGGCGCGCATCCGTTCACGCTCCTGGATTTTTCGGTCGTTCACAACGGGGAGATCTCCTCCTATGACGCGAACCGCCGGTTTATTGAAATGTTCGGATACAAATGCACGCTTCAGACGGACACGGAGGTCATTACCTACATTCTCGATTACCTGGTCCGTGTGCAGGGACTTACGCTGGAAGAAGCGGCAAATGTCATCGCCGCGCCGTTCTGGAGCACGATCGAGAAGGAGAAAGACGCCAATGTCCGGGAGCGCTGGGCCTATCTCCGCACGGTCTTCCCGAGCCTGCTCATCACCGGGCCGTTCTCCATCGTCCTCGGCTTCACGGGCGGGATCCTGGCCTTGAACGACCGCTTAAAGCTCCGCTCCATGGTCGTCGGGGAGAAGGACGACCGCGTGTACATCGCCAGTGAGGAAGCCGCGATCCGCGCGATGGAGCCGGATGCCGAAAACATCTGGGCTCCCGCGGGCGGCGAACCCGTGATCATCAAGGTGAAGGAAGGCGCGTTCTGAGACGTAAACCGAAAAGCTGCCGACGTTTGATCGTTCCGGTTCACTCCTGCTCTATCGTTCAGCAACAGGCAGGATCCAGCAGGCAACAGGCATGTCATTCTTCGTCGCTTTTCATCATTCCTTATCGCCGCAGGCGATTCGATTCTGGGATGTCCGAAGGACGCGCTCCTCAGAATGACAACACCTGATGATCAGGCTGCGAACTATGAGATATTTTTTAACAGAGCTTTCGGAAAGAAGGTACGGCAAATGGGCATAGATTTCATATATCCGGAATACGAGGTGGTCCGAAACGAGTCCCGCTGCATCGCCTGCCGCGTCTGCGAACGGCAGTGCGCCAACGAAGTGCATTTTTACAGCCCCGAGCGCGGCGTGATGCTCAGCGACGAGACGAAATGCGTCAACTGCCAGCGGTGCGTCTCCCTCTGCCCGACGCGGGCGCTCAAGATCGTAAAAAGCGACTGCCGGCTCCGCGAGAACGCGAACTGGCAGAACGATACAATCCGCGAAATCTACAAGCAGGCCGGGAGCGGCGGCGTTCTGCTCTCCTCCATGGGAAATCCGAAGCCGCTGCCGGTGTACTGGGACAAGATCCTCATCAACGCCTCCCAGGTCACCAACCCGCCGATCGACCCGCTGCGCGAGCCGATGGAGACCCGCGTCTTCCTCGGAAAGAAGCCCCGGAGGATCACCCGGGACGCGGATGGGAGGATCGTCTGCGATCTCCCGCCGCAGCTAACGCTCTCCATGCCGGTCATGTTCTCGGCGATGAGCTACGGCTCAATCAGCTACAACGCCCACGCCTCCCTCGCGCAGGCTGCGACGAGACTCGGCACCTTCTACAACACCGGCGAGGGCGGCCTCCACGAGGATTTCTACCGCTACGGGCAAAATACCATCGTCCAGGTCGCGAGCGGCCGCTTCGGCGTCCATGAGGACTACCTCGAAGCCGGCGCCGCCATCGAGATCAAGATGGGCCAGGGCGCGAAGCCCGGCATCGGCGGGCATCTGCCCGGGACCAAGATCGTCGGCGACGTCTCCCGGACGCGCATGATCCCCGAGGGCACCGACGCGATCTCCCCGGCCCCCCACCATGACATTTACTCCATCGAGGATCTCCGCCAGCTTGTTTTCTCCCTGAAGGAAGCCACGGAATATAAAAAGCCGGTCATCGTCAAGATCGCCGCCGTCCACAACATCGCGGCCATCGCGAGCGGCATCGCCCGGAGCGGCGCGGACATTATCGCCATCGACGGCTTCCGCGGCGGCACGGGCGCCGCGCCCACCCGCATCCGCGACAACGTGGGCATCCCGATCGAGCTCGCGCTCGCGGCCGTGGACCAGCGGCTCCGCGACGAAGGCATCCGCAGCAACGTCTCCCTCGTGGTCGGCGGCTCGATCCGCAGCGCGGCGGACGTCGTCAAGGCCATCGCCCTCGGCGCGGACGCCTGCTACATCGCCACCGCCGCCGTCCTCGCCCTCGGCTGTCACCTCTGCCGCACCTGCCAGACCGGCAGATGCAACTGGGGCATCGCGACGCAGCGCCCGGATCTCGTCAAGCGCCTGAACCCGGAGATCGGCAGCCAGCGGCTCGTCAACCTGATGACCGCCTGGCGGCACGAGATCATGGAGCTCATGGGCGGCATGGGCATCAATTCCATCGAAGCCCTAAAAGGAAACCGGCGGATGCTCCGCGGCGTGGGGCTGAATCCGAAAGAGCTTGAGATCCTCGGGATCTCGCACGCGGGGGAATAAAGCTATGAAACGAGTCTATGTCAATGAAAAATGGTGCCTCGCCTGCCATTTGTGTGAATTCAACTGTGCATTTGCCAACTCCGGACTTTCGGACATGGTCCTGGCCCTGAAGGGAAAGCCCATCTACCCGCGCATCCACGTCGAGGGGGATGAAAAGATCTCCTACGCCGTCTCCTGCCGGCACTGTGAGGATCCGATCTGCGTAAAAAGCTGCATCGCCGGCGCGCTCTCGAAGGATGGCGAGGTCATTAAGATCGATAAAAACAAATGCGTGGGCTGCCGGACCTGCATTCTGGTCTGTCCCTTCGGGGCTCTCGCTCCGAGCGCAAGCGGCGTGATGCAAAAATGCGAGCTCTGCCTGGAGAATTCCTGCGGCGAGCCCGCCTGCGTGAAGGGCTGCCCCAACCGGGCCATCGTCTACGAGGAAAGGGGTGAGGCGGAATGAAGAATTATGTGATCATCGGCAACGGCATCGCCGCCGCGGGCTGCATCGAGGGAATCCGGAGCGTGGATAAAGAAAGCCCGATCACCGTCGTCTCCGAGGAGAAGCACGAGGTCTACTGCCGGCCGCTCATCTCCTACTATCTCGAGGGCAAGACCGACCTTGACCGCATGCGCTACCGCGGCGCGGATTTCTATGAAAAAAACGGCTGTAGCGTCCTTTACGGCGTTAAAGCCGAGCACATCCTGGCCGACACGAAAGAAGTCGCGCTGTCCGATGGGCGGAAGCTTCCGTACGACGCCTTAACCCTCGCGGCCGGCTCCTCGCCCTTCGTCCCGCCCTTTGCGGGGCTGGAGCTCGTAAAAAGCAGGCACTCCTTCATGACCCTCGACGACGCCCTGGGCCTTGAGCAGGCGATCACCCCGGACAGCCGCGTGCTGATCGTCGGCGCGGGCCTGATCGGCCTCAAATGCGCGGAAGGCCTGCACGGGCGCGTGGCCGAAATCACCGTCTGCGATCTGGCGGACCGCGTCCTCTCCAGCATCCTCGACGAGGAATGCGCTTACCGGATGCAGAAATGTCTCGAGGAACAGGGGATCCGCTTCTTCCTTGGCGACAGCGCTTCCCGTTTCGACGAGCATCACGCGTTCATGCGGAGCGGAGCCATCGTCGGCTTCGACGTGCTGGTTCTGGCCGTCGGCGTCCGGGCCAACACCGGGCTTTTTCGGGAGATCGGCGGAAATGTGAACCGCGGGATCCTCGTCGACGAACGGATGCAGACCTCCGTCCCCGGCATCTTCGCGGCCGGCGACTGCGCGGAAGGTCTGGACATCTCCTGCGGCACAAAGCGGGTCCTTGCCATCCTGCCGAATGCCTACATGCAGGGCCATGCGGCCGGCGCAAACATGGCCGGCGGAAACGAAATATTTGACAAGGGAATTCCCATGAATTCCATCGGCTTTTTCGGCCTGCACGCCATGACGGCCGGCTCCTACGACGGAGAGGTCTATGAGGAAAAGACGGAAAAATCCCTCAAGCGCCTTTTCACGAAGGACGACCGGCTGCTCGGCTTCATCCTGATCGGCTGTGAGGAGCGTGCGGGGATTTACACCTCCCTCATCCGGGAGAAAACCCCCCTCTCCTCCCTGAACTTCGACCTGCTCAAAAAAGGGGCGACCACCCTGGCCTTCTCCCCTGAAACGCGGAGAAAAAAATTCGGAGGCGCGGTATAAAACACGGGCCAGTCCCTCAAAGATTCGGAGGCATGAACTATGAACAGGATTAACGAAGAGGGCCCGGAGCGCCGGGCTGTCAATGAAGAAAATACGGCCCTGATCAACGCAGAAGGCATTGAGCATCGGGCCGTTAATGAAGCAATTCGAAACGCCGGCGATCACTGCGAGGTAACGGGCTGTCTTGGCCAGCGCTTCCTCGCCGCCGGAATGTCCGGAAAAAAGATCACCTTCCACGGGATTCCCGGCAACGCCCTCGGCGCGTACTTAAACGGCGGGACGCTGAACGTTCTCTCCAACGCTCAGGACGCGGTCGGCGACACGATGAACGCCGGCACGATCATCGTCCACGGTAATATCGGCGACGCCGCGGGCTACGCGATGCGCGGCGGCAGGATCTACGTCCGGGGGAACGCCGGCTACCGCGCCGGCATCCATATGAAGGCTTACAAGGACAAGATCCCGCTGATGGTCATCGGCGGCAGAGCCGGAAGCTTTCTCGGCGAGTACCAGGCGGGCGGCGTCATCATCGTCCTGAATCTTGATCAGCCGGACGAAAAATGTGTGGGCTTCTTTCCCTGCACGGGGATGCACGGCGGGAAAATGTTTCTTCGCTCCGCCTGTGAGAATATCGGCTTTCCCGAGCAGGTCACGGCCCGCCCGGCCGACGGCGAAGACCTCCGGGAGCTCCGCGGGCTTCTCGCCGAATACTGTGAGGTCTTCGGCCTTGACCTTGAAGAAGTTCTCTTCGCCCCCTTCACCGTCGTCACCCCCGACAACGAAAACCCCTACCGGCAAATGTATGTGCCGAACTGAGTACTGCCCGGTTCCATCAGTTCCTACGGATACATGCCTTCCTCATAGAACCGCGTATCATCGTTTTGGTTCCAACCACGCGAGTGTTTGGCACGGGAGTGACTTGTAACTCCCGTACTTCCTTGTTCGGGATGCGGCAGGTCTGTATTATGACCTCTGAAGCTATATCTGGGAATCGTCAGTTTTACCACCGTCCCTCCTCCTTCGCGAGGCATGATGCTTATGCTTCCCCCGCACATGATTTCCAGACGCTGCTGTATGTTTTTCAGAGTTATGTATGGCTTACTGTCATCGGAAAGCTCAAAACCAGGGCCGGTATTTTCCACGGTAATTTCGCTTTCGGAGTCCGTGCGCCGTGTCCGGATGAAGATATGCAACGGTTCGTAATTGGGATTCATACTGTGTTTGACTGCGTTTTCCACAATGGGCTGAAGAGTCAGCGGCGGCAGGCGAAAATTGGTAAAGGTTGTATCATAATCTACAATAAGCATATCCTCATATTGCGCCTGTTCTACGGCAAGATAAGCGCGGGTATGCTCCAGTTCCGTGGCAAACGGAATGGTGCTGTCGCTGGCGACTGCGTTGAAATTTTTACGCAGATAGTTGGTAAAATCCAATGTAAGCTGCTGAGCCTTCTGAGGATCAAGCCTGCAAAGGCTGTAAATACTCATGAGTGTGTTATAGATAAAATGCGGCCGCATTTGCAGCACCATAACGTTGGCTCGCTCATGGGCAATTTCCTGTTGCTGCTTAATGATTTTCTGTTGTTGGCGGCGATCCGTCTCGATCTGATCAGTAAGGATAAAGCTATACATGGCCAGCGCGGAGAGGACGTAACTGACGTCAATGAGAAGAAAGATGTCCGCGAACATTTGCACGATCAGCGTTGCCGTAATCGGCAGTATGGCGATGAGGAAAGCCAGAAAAACTTTGTGGGAAAGCCGGGTCCGGCGCCGCATCGTGCCTGCAAAATCCAGCGCTAAAGCCGCAATGATCGGCATCAAAGGAAGCGGATAAAGGGGGCCGCGGAAATACTGGTTTTCCGGTGTGATATAGATGAAACCGTCAATAAACAAGGAGCTGACAAGCAAAGCAATAAAGACCGTCCACAGAACGATCACAGCGTGAAAAAGCTTGCTCCTGCGCATATTTTCACCGCAGCAGTGCAGCAGATAAGCCGTCAGCATGAGCAGCGGCAATGAAAACAGAAAGGATTCCAGAAGCAGCAGAAAAATGAACACCGCTCGTGGGGCGGCATAATATTGGAGGAGCAGCTCTGCGATACTGGAAAGGCAGCATAACAGAAAAATGATAAAATAACTCTTGAAAAAACGCCTGCTCCAGCGGTTGATTCCATGAATGACAATGCTGAACCACAATCCTATTGCGCTAAGCAGCAGCGCCGCGCCGAATGTGGAGAAGTTCATGGACTCGATCAAACTTTTCACTCGTCCACACCTCCTGCGGGAAATGGGAGGCAGAGCTTTTTAAGCTGTCTGCGAACGTCCTCCGGAATCAGCGGCTTGACAATAAATCCGCATGCGTCAGTGTTCCATGCATTGAGGGAGTATTCCGGATAGGCTGTCAGATAGACAACCTTTGTACCGGGATTAATTTCCAACAGATCACGGCAGAGATCAAAGCCGCTGACCACGCCCATCTCGATATCCAGAAAAGCCAGATCGGTTCGGTGCCTTTTCGCGTATTCGATTGATGCCTGCGGACAGCTAAAGCTCGCGATGGCAGCGTTCGGCGCGACCTCCTCCAAAATCAGCAGATTGTAGGAGAGAATGGCCTTGTTGTCGTCGACAATAATCATGTTGAAGGATTCGTCGCTGTCGTAGGTGGTGGAGAGCAGTGTTCTGACGTCTGCTCTCAGAACCTCAGCGAGACGTGTAATCATGGCGGCATCCGGCAGCCGGCTTCCGCTTTCCCATTTAGAGATGGTCGCCTTGTTAACATACATCAGGGCTGCAAGCTGACTCTGGGTAAGCCCCTTTTGAAGTCTCAGTTTTCTTAATGCATCCGCAAAAAGGATGTTCATGGTATCCGTACGCCCCCCTTTTACTTTATTCATTATAGTCAAATCCAATCACAAAAGCAAGATAGAAGGAAAAGTCGTTTCTGGTCACCGTGTGACCAGAAACGTTCACTCCGTTCACAGTAACGGTTGCCATTCCGGCAACTCTACTTGTGCTGCCTTGGAAAAGATGAAATAATGAATCTATAAGCACCTCGTTGAATGCAGGCATACGGGTGGAAGCCTCGAATCCCTGTAAAATATGGAAAAATTCAGAAAGGAAAAAAATGAAAAAGAGACTTGTGGCATTGGCACTGAGTGCAGTATCGGTCTTTAGTCTGACGGCATGCGGAGGTCAGTCTTCAGCGAGCAAAAGTACAGCAACCAAATCTGCGGCAACGATCTCAGAAGCATCAACAACAGCCATCGAAGGAAAAGAGCCCAACTATTCCGATAAAACCTGCTGGTACCAGATCCCGGAAATCACCAAGGACATCGACACGTTCTTTGTCTATCCGACCGAATACATGGATTCAAACGAAGGGGATCCTGATTTTGCTCCGCTCGACAACGCCGAAATGCTGGCGGGTGTGAAAACCAACTACCCGATTCTGGCAAGTGTCTACGAGGACTCTACCAATGTGTTCATGCCCTACTACCGTCAGGCGGGCATGATGTTCGCGGCGGAAGAAGCAAGGAAGTCCGGCGACCCGCGCACCGCTTTTGCCACCATCCCCTATGCCGACATCACCGCCGCACTTGACTACTACTTCCAGAATTACAACAACGGACGTCCGTTTATCATCGCGGGTCACAGCCAGGGCTCGGGCATTGTAAGTCTTGTGCTGAAGGATTATTTCAAGGAGCATCCCGATTATTACGAGCGCATGATCGCCGCCTACGTCATCGGCTTCTCCATCACCAGGGAATACCTCGAGGAAAACACACATCTGAAGTTCGCTACCGGCGAAAGTGACACCGGCGTTATCATTAGCTGGAACACTGAGGGACCGAAGAATGTGGAGCAGAACGCCAGGAATGTTGTGCTTCTGCCGAACGCGATCAGCATCAATCCACTGAATTGGAAGCTCGACGAAACATACGCACCGGTGAGTGAAAACCTTGGTTCGCGCGTTCCGAACGAAAAAACCGGCAAATATGAGATTAAGGACATCGGAGCGGACGCAAGGGTCGTTCTCAGTCGCGGCTCCGTCCTTACGAACGCAGATACCGAACCCGTCGGAGGCGACACCTTTGGTCCCCAGAGTTACCACAATGGCGACTACGCGCTTTTTTACAACAACATCAAGGACAACGTGGCCAAACGTATCGCGACATACAAAGAAAGCAAAAGATAAACGGGCATACATAGTCCGCACTTTGTGCCACCATGT
>CACZBB010000058.1 GCA_902779245.1 uncultured Lachnospiraceae bacterium
GATCACAATAAGAAAAACCCAACGCAACGTGAGGGAGAGGAACAGTATCATGAAAAAAGGAAAGTCAGTCATCGTCATTGTTTTGGCGCTCGCGATCACGGCGCTCTGCCTGTTCACGGCATTTGTCGGCTGGGGCAAGAGCGGTACCGGCGCCGTCCGGCATATCAAGACCGGCCTGGATCTTGCGGGCGGCGTGTCCATCACCTATGAGACGGACGAGGCCATGCCGTCGGCCGCGGACATGGGCGACACGATTCAGAAGCTTCAGCACCGTGTCGATCAGTACTCCACCGAGTCCAACGTCTATCAGGAAGGCGCGAACCGGATCAATATCGAGATCCCCGGCGTGACCAACGCGGACGAAATCCTCGAGGATCTCGGCTCACCGGGTTCTCTCTATTTCATCGCCCAGAAGGACAGCGAAGGCAATGACAGCTACAAGATCGGCAGCAGCGGAGCGTATGAGCTGGCCGACACCATCGAAAATCTTGAGAAGAAGGGCGCGATCGTCTGCACCGGCGCGGACGTCGACGACGCGCAGGGCGGCATCATCAACGAGAACAACACCGGCAACAAGTATGTTGTCGATCTGAAGTTCAAGGCTTCCGGCACGCAGAAATTCGCCGAGGCCACGAAGACGGCTTACGAAAACGGCCAGACCATCGGCATTTATTATGACGGGGAGTTTATCTCTGTTCCGACCGTGCAGTCGGTCATCAGCGACGGCTCCGCCCAGATCACCGGCATGGAGTCGATGGAAGCGGCCAATCAGCTCGCGGCTTACATCCGTATCGGCGGCCTGACCTTAACGCTTCATGAGATCCGTTCGAACGTGGTCGGCGCGCAGCTCGGCCAGGACGCGATCCGCACCTCTCTGATCGGCGGCGCGATCGGTCTTGCCATTGTCTGCCTCATTATGATCATCATTTACCTGGTCCCCGGCGTGATCGCGGCCTTCGTGCTGGTGCTTTACACCGCGCTGATGCTGCTTCTGCTGAACGCCTTTGACCTTACGCTCACGCTCCCGGGCATCGCCGGTATCATCCTGTCCATCGGTATGGCCGTCGACGCGAACGTGATCATCTACGGCCGTATCCGCGAGGATATTACGGCCGGCGCCTCCGTGAACTCCGCGATCCGTTCCGGCTTCAAGAAGGCAACCTCGGCGATCGTTGACGGCAACGTGACGACCCTCATCGCGGCGGCGGTTCTGGGCGTTCTCGGCTCCGGCACGATCCGCGGCTTTGCCCTGACGCTTGCGCTCGGCGTCGCGCTTTCGATGTTCACCTCGCTCGTGATCTCCAGGCTCCTTGTCTACGCCGTTTACGGCGTGGGCGTCAGGAAGGCATCCGCCTGGGCGCGTGCGAAGAAAGAGCCGCACATTAATTTCATCAAAAACGCGAAGAAGAGCTTCATCGTCGCCGGCGTGGTCATCGGCATCGGCCTGGTCTTTATGATCGTCAACGCCGCACAGGGCAACCGCGCGCTCAATTTCAGCCTTGAGTTCCTCGGCGGAACCTCGACCACGGTCAGCTTCGAGAAGGACTACAGCCTGTCCGAGCTGGATAACGAAGTGAAGCCGGTCATCATGGAAGTCACGGGCGACGCCAATGTTTCCATGCAGAAGGTCGTCGGCTCCTCGGAGGTCATCATCAAGACCCGGACGCTCAACGTTGATGAGCGTCAGCAGCTTACCGATAAGCTGCACGACAAGTTCAACGTGGATTCCAAGAAGGTGACCACGGAAAATATTTCCGCTACGGTCGGCGCGGAGATGCGGCGCGACGCGATTCTGGCGGTCATCATCGCCGTGATCCTGATGCTGCTCTACATCGTGATCCGGTTCCGCGACGTGCGGTTCGCATCGGCGGCCGTCCTCGCCCTCATCCACGACGTCCTGGTCACGCTGGCCGCCTACGCGGTTCTCCGCATCTCCGTCGGCAACAGCTTCATCGCGGTCATGCTGACGATTCTCGGCTACTCGATCAACTCGACGATCGTTATCTTCGACCGTATCCGCGAGAAGCTTCCGACGATGGGCAAGAACCAGTCGCTCCGGAGCCTGGTCAATGCCTCCGTCAACCAGACGCTTTCCCGCAGCATTTACACGAACCTGACGACGCTCGCCTCGATCCTGGTGCTGTACATCGTCGGCGTCGCTTCGATCAAGGAGTTCACGCTGCCGATGATGGTCGGTATCGTTGCCGGTACCTTCTCCTCGGTCTGCATCACCGGCGCTCTCTGGTACTTCCTCAGGACCCGCGTGGGCAAGGGCGCGAAGGAGCTTCAGGTTCGCGAGGAAAAGGCGGAGCTTAAGGAAAGCAGCGACGCGGACGCCGCGCCGGCATCGGCTAATACCGCTTCCGCCGGCAGCGCAGGGGCTTCCCGATCCGGTGGAAACCCGAACGTCATCCGCAAAAAGAAGAAGAAATAAACGAAAAAAGCCATGCGCCGTGCATGGCTTTTTCTGGTCAGTGTTATTTTTCCGGAAGGTTTTTCCGGTCAGGTATGAGAAGGTGGTGATTTCATGGAAAAATGGGTGATGGCCGCCAAAAGGGCAGATTACGCGGCGATCGGGCAGCGGCTTGGCATCGATCCGGTGGTGGTCCGGGTGCTTCGGAACCGCGGCGTTGAGAGCGACGAGGAAATCCGCCGGTATCTCTGGGGCGGTCTGGAGGAGCTTCATGACCCGATGCTTTTTCTCGGGATGGAGAAGGCCGTGTCGATGATCAAAGAGAAGATTGTTTCGAGGAAGAAGATCCGGATCATCGGCGATTATGATATAGACGGCATCATGTCGGTGTATATCCTGTACCAGGGGCTTTCCGAGCTGGGCGCGGTCGTGGATTACGCGATTCCGAACCGTATCCTTGACGGCTACGGCCTTAATGAGAGCCTGGTGCGGCTGGCGGCGGATTCCGGCGCGGACATGATCCTCACCTGCGACAACGGGATTTCCTCGGGAAAATCGATCCGTCTGGCGAAGGAGCTTGGCCTGGAGGTCATCGTGACCGATCATCACGAGGTGCTGGAAATGCCGGAAGCCGCAGATGCTGTTATTGACGCGAAACGGGAGGGGGAGACCTATCCGTACCGGGAGCTTTGCGGCGCCGGGGTCGCGTTCAAGCTGATCCGCGCCCTCGGCGGGGATCCGGAAATGCGGCTTCTGCAATATGTCGCGTTCGCGACCATCGGGGACGTGGTGGACCTTACCGGCGAGAACCGGATCCTTGTGAAGGAGGGGCTGAAAGCGCTTCGGAAGACGGACAACGCAGGTCTCCTCGCGCTGGCGAAGGAGTGCCGGATCGAGATGCAAAATGTCGGCACCTATCACGTCGGGTTTATTCTCGGGCCCTGCCTCAACGCAAGCGGACGACTCGATACGGCCTTGAAAGCCCTGCAGCTGCTTCTGGCGCAGGATTCGGGGATGGCCTCGCGGCTTGCGAAGGAGCTCTGGCAGCTGAACGAGGAGCGGAAGGCGATGACCGAAAGCGGCTTCAAGGACGCGGTCGAAAATGTTGAGCGTTCGCAGCCGATCGATACGGTGCTGGTCGTCTATCTTCCCGCTTTGCACGAGAGCCTCTGCGGGCTTGTCGCCGGACGGCTGCGGGAACGGTACGGGCGCCCCTGTTTCGTGCTTACGAAGGTCGAGGGCGGCGTAAAAGGATCCGGCCGGTCCATCGAGGCCTACTCCATGTTCGAGAAGCTCTGCGAGGTGAAAGCGTTGCTGACGAAATTCGGCGGTCATCCGATGGCGGCGGGACTTTCCATGCCGGAGGAGAACGTGGAGGTATTCCGCACGGAGCTAAACGAGAAGGCCGGCCTGGCCGAGGAGGATCTGGTGCCGAAAATCGTGATCGACGTTCCGATGCCGGTTTCCTACATCACCGAGGAGCTGGTGGATCAGCTTTCCCTTTTGGAGCCCTTCGGCAAAGCGAATCCCCGGCCGGTCTTTGCGGACCGCCAGGTGAGTCTCGCGCATCCCCGCATCTTCGGCGCGAACAGGAATGTTCTGAAGACTCGCGTACGGTCTCTCGCCGTGCCCGGAGACTCGCGCGAGGATCTCATCGGCTTCCAGCCCGCGGAGGTCGGTCCGGCCTTTGAGGCCGTGGCGTTCCGGAACGTGGAGGCGCTTGCGGAAAAAATCGCCAATGACCACTGGGCGCAGATCGCCTACTATCCAAAATTCAACGAATACATGGGCCGGCGGCGGATCGAGCTGGAGATCCAGAACTTCCGCTGAGCCGCCCCGAAGACCAGCGCCAAAGCCTGCTTTCTGTACACTGAGGCGTGCCATCGCCTGCAGGGCGATTTCATTGCAAAACGCCTGTGTTTCTGGTCAATGTGTGACCGAAAACACAGGTTTTCCTGGATTTGTGAAAAAACCGTGAAAAGTTTGTTCACAGCGGATGTATTTGGTGATATAATTGTTGCATTTCATAGGGAGTGCCGCGGGGATCGCGAAGAGCTGAGGAAGGATGCGAAAATCGGCGGCATTTTCAAAGATTCGAAAGCGGAGGCTACGGTTATGTTAAAAAAGAAGCTTGAAGATTATGTGCGGACGATCCCGGATTTTCCGTTGCCGGGTATTATGTTCCGCGATATCACAACGGTTCTGGCGGATGCGGACGGCCTGCAGCTCGCCATCGACAGCATGAAAAAAGAACTTGAGGATCTGGATTTTGACGTGATCGCCGGAGCGGAAGCCCGCGGCTTTATCTTCGGCGCGCCGCTCGCCTATGCTTTGCACAAGCCCTTTGTCCTGATTCGTAAGAAGGGTAAGCTTCCCGGCGTTACCGTGCAGCAGTCCTATGACCTTGAGTACGGCAAGGCCACGGTCGAGATGCACAAGGATGCCATACAGCCCGGGCAGAGGGTCGTTATCGTAGATGATCTCATCGCCACGGGCGGAACGGTCCTGGCCGGCGCGAAGCTGATCGAGTCGCTTGGCGGCAAGGTCGTGCGGATGCTCTTCCTTATGGAGCTGAAGGGGCTTTTGGGCCGCCGGAGACTGAAGGATTATGATGTCCGGTCGATTCTTGCCTACGAAGGAAAATAAACCAGAGATACAGAACGTTCGCGCGGCGCATGCGCACAGAGTGTACAGCGCCGCGTTCTTCGTTTTTTCGGCATTGCCGTGAACTGAATACGGCCGTTCACGCCGTAAAGGCAGATAATATAAAAGAAAGGAGGAGCAGCTATGTCGTCGGATACGCTGAAAATGGAGGAGAGAACGCAGGCAGAGAGCGAGGTCACCGTTCCGGAAATTGTCCGGAAGCCGGAAGCGGCGGGATCCGGAGACGGCGGGCTCCTCGGCTCCGAAGGTCTCCCGGCGGAGAGCCCTCTGCTTGTCGCGCCCGGGAGCGCGGACGCGGACGCGAAAAAGTCCTCCGGGGTCTTTCTGGAGCGCTACGACCAGTCGCTTCCCCGATATCATGATTTCATGAGCCCGGAGGAGCTGTATCATGTGCTCGAAAAAAATGTTCTGAAGTACCATCCGTCCTCGGATCTTACGATGATCCGGAAAGCTTATGAGCTGGCCGCCGAATCCCACAAGGATCAGAAACGCAAATCCGGGGAGCCGTATATCATCCACCCGCTTTGCGTGGCGATCATTCTCGCGGAGCTGGAGCTGGACAAGGAGACCATCGCGTCCGGGCTTCTCCACGACGTGGTGGAAGACACGCAGGTCACCAACGAGGATATCCGACGGGAGTTCGGCTCGGAGGTGGAGCTGCTTGTGGACGGCGTGACGAAGCTGGGAGAGATCAAGTACACGCTGGACAAGGTGGAGGTACAGGCGGAAAATCTGCGGAAAATGTTCCTCGCGATGGCCAAGGATATCCGTGTGATCCTGATCAAGCTGGCGGACCGTCTGCATAATCTTCGCACGCTTCAGTATATGCGCCCGGCCAAGCAGCAGGAAAAGGCCCGGGAGACCCTTGACATCTATTCGCCCATCGCCCAGCGTCTTGGTATATCCAGAATCAAGACCGAGATGGACGATCTGGCGCTGCGGTATCTGGAGCCGGAGGTCTATTTCGACCTTGTGCACCAGGTCGATATGCGAAAGACCCAGCGTCAGGCCTTTGTCGAGGGAATCGTCAACGAGGTGAAGGAGCAGCTCGCCAGGGAGGGTATCCAGGCGGAGGTTAAAGGCCGCGTCAAGCATTTCTTCTCGATCTACAAAAAAATGGTCAACCAGGACAAGACCATCGACCAGATCTATGATCTTTTCGCGATCCGGATCATGGTCAACACGGTGACGGAGTGCTACGCTTCGCTCGGCATCATCCACAAGATGTACCGTCCGGTCCCGGGCCGCTTCAAGGACTACATTGCCATGGCGAAGCAGAACGGCTACCAGTCTCTGCATAACACCATGATCGGCCCGGAAGGCACACCCTTCGAGATCCAGATCCGGACCTTCGAGATGCACAGAATCGCTGAATACGGTATTGCCGCGCACTGGAAGTATAAGGAAGCCTCAAGCGGCCACAGGATCAGCGGGAATCAGGAGGAGGAAAAGCTCGCCTGGCTTCGCCAGATCCTTGAATGGCAGCAGAACATGTCCGACAACAAGGAATTTGTCTCGATCATTAAGCAGGACCTGGACCTGTTTACGGAAAATGTTTACTGCTTTACGCCGGAGGGCGATGTGAAGGAGCTGCCCAACGGCTCCAACGCCATCGATTTTGCCTACAGCGTCCACTCAGCCGTCGGCAACCGGATGGTGAGCTGCCGCATCAACGGCAAGCTCTGCCCGATCGACACGGTGCTGAAGAACGGCGACCGCGTCGAGATCATCACGTCCCAGAACAGCCGCGGCCCGAGCCGGGACTGGCTGAAGACCGTCAAGAGCTCGCAGGCGAGGAACAAGATCAACCAGTGGTTCCGCCAGGAGCTTAAAACCGACAACATCGAACGCGGAAAGGAGCTTTTGACGAACGCGGCGCGGCAGAAGGGCTATACGCCGTCGGACCTGCTCCGCCCGGCGTATATGGCCGGCGTTTTCCGCAAATACGGTTTCCGCGACTGGGATTCCGTTCTGGCGGCCATCGGCCACGGCGGGCTGAAGGAGGGGCAGGTCATCAACAAGATGATCAGCCTTTATGAGGAAGACCGCCGCAAGCAGATCACCGACGAAGAAATTCTTTCGGCAAATGCCGGCTCGCGGGAACGGATACTTCTTGCGCCGCGGGACAAGGGCGGCGTCGTCGTCCTTGGGCTTGAAGGCATTGCCGTGCATTTCGCCAAATGCTGCAGCCCGATTCCCGGGGATGAAATCGTGGGGTTCGTGACGCGCGGGCGAGGGGTGACGATCCATCGAAACGACTGTGTGAACGTCCTGCATATGTCGGAGGATGACCGCAGCCGGCTGGTTGAGGTGGAGTGGATGCTGCCCGACGGAAGCCGGAACCGGGACGCGTATCCGGTCGAGATCACGGTCTACGCCACGAACCGCACCGGTCTGATCGTCGATGTTTCAAAAGTATTCGCGGAAAGAAAAATCGATATCCTGCATTTGTCAACAAGAACCAGCCGCAACGGGACGGCTTCTCTGGAGATCACATTTTCCGTGCGCTCCCACGAGGAGCTTTCCATGATGGTGCGCGAGATCCGCAAGGTCCGCGACGTCATCGACGTCGAGCGCAAGAACGGATGAGGCGTTACTCTGTTCACGGCGTGAACAGTAACGATGTGGCTTTGCAGCGAAGCCGATGGGGATCATGAAGCGGGGATGGTTTTTTGAGAGAGTATTTTGGATAGGCTGGGTGGAATATGTCAGAATTCTTAGTGAAAATCTTGCAGGTCGGAGCTCTGGGCACGAATTGTTCCCTTCTTGTCAACCGGGAAACCGGGGAGGCGGTGATCGTCGATCCGGGCGATGAGGCGAAGAGGATCCTCTCGGAGCTTTCCGCCCTTGGCGCCAGGCCGACGGCGATCCTTCTTACGCACGCGCACCATGACCATACGATGGCCATCGAGGAGCTCCTTGAGCTTTGCGGGCCGCTTCCGGTTGCCGCCTGCGAAAAAGAACGGGAGATGTTCGAGGACCGGAGCCTTAACTGCTCCACGCACGGCGGGCGGGCGGCGGACTTTATGCCGGATACCTGGCTGGCCGACGGCGACAGGATCTCTTACGCCGGCGCCAAGCTGCGTGTCCTGGAAACGCCCGGGCACACGGCGGGGAGCGTCTGCTTCTATATCGATCAGCCGGCGACCCTGCTTTATTTCGGAGAGGAAATCGACACCTCCTTCCTTCTCTTTGCCGGAGACACGCTCTTTTACAGAAGCTACGGGCGGACCGATTTTCCGACAAGCAGCGAGGAGGCGATGTGGTCGTCGCTGAAAAGGCTTCTGACGGAGCTTCCCGAAGAGACCGTGGTGATCCCCGGGCACGGTCAGCTCACGCTGATCGGCTACGAGAGGAAAGTCAAGGGGATACAGAGATAATCAGGGCGGCGGACAGGCAGACCTGCCGCCGCCCTGATGGCTGTGAAGCAGGAGAAAAGGTGATGAAGCCGGAATCGATGGCTATAAAGGCGTTGGAGAACAAAGCGCATGAAGGTGGGCATCTGTATAAATAAGGAAGATTTTTTTTATGATCTGCATTCCCTGGTGAAGGCCTTCTTTCCGGACGACGAGGTGCAGATTTTTTCCGCCGCGGACACGGAAAAAGCGGGGCAGGTGCGGGATCTTCGGATCGAAATCGAGATCCCGGACTACGAGAACCGGACGGAGATGAAGAATTCCCTGAAGCGTGAGCTTTACGGGATGCTTGCGGATTACACCGGACGCGTGCTCCCCTGGGGAACGCTTTCCGGTATCCGGCCCACGAAAATCCCGACGAAGCTTCTTTCGGAGGGGAGGAGCCGGGAGGAGATTATCCGGTTCCTGAAAGAGAACTACCTCGTCTCCGGGGAAAAGGCCCGGCTGGCTCTTGCCGTCGCGGAAAATGAGCAGAGGATCCTTGCAAGGGCCGGGCTGGATCAGAACGCGCAGGGTTCGAAAGAGGAGCATGAGCTTTCCGGGGATAAGAGGGATCCGCAGACAGAAGGCTGCGCGTGTGTGCCCGGCGATGCGGACGTTGAAGCCAGGCAGACAAAGTTCTGTCTCTACGCGCATATCCCCTTCTGCCCCTCGATCTGCCTCTACTGTACCTTCTCCGCTTCGCCGGTGAAGGCCTGGGCGGGCCGGGCGGACGAGTACCTTGAGGTGCTCCTTTCGGAGATGCGCCGGGGAGCCGGGCGCGACCGCGCGGAGGGAAAATCGCTGACGCCCCTTGTATTCTACATCGGCGGCGGGACGCCGACGTCTCTTTCAGCCGTCCAGCTGGACCGTCTGCTTGCGGAGACGGAAAAGATCTATGATCTTTCGAAGCTTATGGAATATACCGTCGAGGCCGGGCGGCCCGATTCCATCGACGCGGAAAAGCTCCGCGTGCTCAGGGATCACGGCGTTGGCCGGATTTCCGTAAATCCGCAGACCATGAATCAAAAGACCCTGGATCTCATTGGCCGCGGGCACACCGTTTCGGACACGGAGCGGGCCTTTGCCCTTGCAAGAGAGGCCGGATTTGACAATATCAATATGGATATCATCCTCGGGCTTCCCGGCGAGGAGCCTGCGGACGTCCGTCATACCCTGGAAAAAATCCGGCTTATGCGGCCGGATGAGCTGACGGTGCATTCCCTCGCGGTGAAGCGGGCCTCGCGCCTGACAAAATCACTCCGGGAGGCCTATGAAGCCGGGAAAATTGAGGATATGAGCCGCTATGAGGGGCTGACGTTCCAGAATTCCGGAGAAATCATCGGAGCGGCCTACGAGACGGCGTACGAGATGGGCATGGAGCCCTACTACCTGTACCGCCAGAAAAACATGAAGGGCGGGCTGGAGAACACGGGCTTCGCGGTTCCGGGGAAAGAAGGCCTCTACAATATCCTGATCATGGAGGAGCTGACCGATATCCGTGCCTACGGGGCTGGCGCTTCCTCAAAGTATCTCTACGAGGGCGGGCGGATCGAGCGCAAGGTCAACCCTAAAGATGTCAAAACCTATCTCGAACGCTTCGGCAGCCTTAAGCAGGAGTCCTGAAGCGCGACAAAGGAGACTTGTAAGGATCGGACGCGAGGATTTCCGAAAACGCTTCCGGCACGGCTTAAAGGAGGAAATATGTTAAATCACATCAAAAAGGAGCGGCCTTTTTCTTTCCGGAACGGCTTGCGGGAGCTTGCGAGAGATGTGGATGCCGGGACGATTGAGATGACGGCGAGGCAGCGGGAGGAAACGCTGGAAAACATCCGGCTGCTGTATGAAAACTACCTTCTGGACCGGGAAACGGATGTGTTTGCCCTTGCCCGGGAGGAGAAGATCCCGACGAAGGCGCAGCATTTTAACCGGAACCATAGAATGCCTCCGGACATACTGCCCCAGACGCCCGAGGAGGCCGACCGCTTAGGCTGGGATGACGGCGTGGCGGCGGATTGCCACCAGTTCACGTCGCCCGACAAGACTCATCGGAAATACGTTTCGCCGGACGGAAAGCTGGAGGTCATCTTCGACAAAGACGGAAATATGGTGACGGCCTCCGAGGATTACGGAACCTACAATTTCGCGAGCCCGAATGAAGACCCCATCGGACATTTTTACATGGATGTTCTTCCCTGGATTGTCTGGGGAAATGACGAAAAGGACACGACCGACCTGAGTATGCGCCTTCGCGCCTTTGTCGTCGACGGCGGGATCAACATGCTGAAGAGCAAAACCGCGGCGAAGGAGAGAAGGAATCCTCAATAAAATAAGGCGGAGGGAGACCTTCGCCCCTGCCGCTTTTCGCGAGCCGAGCGCGGAAGGCATAGCCTTCCGCTGCCTGGTGAATGAAAACCGCCCCGTTACACATCGAGGCGGTATTTTTTTATGTCGAAAACCGCGCGTCCTTCGGCCGCGAAGGTGACACGGTCGGCGGAAAGGTCGGTGTAGAAGGTCATGGCGAGGGCAAGCTCGCCTTCATTGGCGAAAATCTCCGCGCTGAAACGGTCAAGGATGACGCGAAGGCAAAGCTTCCCGTCCGGAACAGACACCCGGGCGCTGCATTTGTTTTGGATTTCAGGGGATACGCCGGAGCCCGAGCGGTCGAGAGTTAGAAGACTTTCGGCGGGATCATAGCGAAGGATGGTCCGGAAATGCTCATTCCGGGCAAAGGCAAGGGTGAACTGCTTCAGATCGCGGCTGCCGGAGACATCCAGTGTGAGCTCGAGGTCGAGCAGCCGCCCTTCGATCCCGGCAAATCGGATTTCCGCGTCTTCCAGGACGATGCCCTCGCGCCGCACTTCGTCCCTCCGAAAGGCCAGCAGCTCGCGGACCGGCATCTGACAAAGTCGCCCGTCACGGAGAAAAAGCTCGCGCGGAAGTGACATTTGCCCAAAGAAGGCGGAGCGGTCGGGCATCGGGGGAAGGCTCCCCCAGTTCTGCATCCAGGCAATCAGGATCCGGCGGCCATCCGGAGCCTCGACCGTCTGCGCGGCGTAAAAGTCGAGTCCCGTCTCAAGGACCTGAACCGATTCCGTCAGAAAAATGCCGCTCTCGGGGTCGATCCGGCCAAGCAGGGCAAAATTACCGTTCTCCGCAGGCGCGGACGGATCCTCCGGCTGCATATCCGTCGCGCTCGCGAGGATCACCTTCCGGCCGTCCAGCTCGAAATAGTCCGGGCACTCCCACATCCGGCCAAGGCCGAAGGTATTCTCGGCGAACACACTTTCGAAGCTCCAGCGGAAACCGTCCCCACTGGAGAAGAGAAAGAATTTAGCCCGTTCCGAGGCCCCGCTGCCCGTCAGGTTTCCGACAATGGCGCGGAAGCTCCCGTCTGCCTCCCGCCAGATGTGCGGGTCACGAAAATCGATCCGGCTCGCGCCCTCCGGCAAAGACGACGCGTCCAGCACCGGATTTTCCGGATATTTATCGTATTCCGTGCCGTCGCCGACGGCCAGGCATTGCGTCTGCACGCCGCCCTCGGCGACGCCCGTATACATCAGCAGCTGACGGCCGTCCGGAAGCGCTGCCGCCGAACCCGAAAAGCAGCCCTCCTGATCGAAAGGCGCGTCCGGAGCCATCGCGCAGGGAAGCGCTGTCCAGCGAAGAAGGTCGGCGCTCACCGCGTGTCCCCAGTGCATCGGTCCCCAGTGCGAATCATAGGGGTGATACTGATAAAACAGATGGTATAAGCCTTTGTAATATGAAAAACCGTTCGGATCGTTCATCCAGCCGATCCGCGGCGAGAGGTGAAACGCGGGCCGTTCATTAAGAAGAATCCTGCTCCCCGCCTCAAAAGATCTTGCCCGTTCCAATGCCTGACTTGCCATAGCTTTTGCCTTTCCAGACTGTAAATCCTGTACACTTTATGGTTCAATCCTTAATGTTATAACACCCCGGTGAAGGAGGGAGCAAGAAACAAATGGTGATTTGCATGGGGTTTTGTCTTACAGGAAGGAAAAAAAGGAAATGATATTGATTTTTCAAATATTTAGAGTATAATGTTAGAATCTTTACGATAAAAGTCCCGCGGTGCGGCTGCCGGACGGGCGTGGCCGCACGCCCGGATGGTTCGTCTGGCGCTGGCTGGCCTGTTTTTTTAGTATCCCGGATTGACGGTCGCGTGCTGAAGGAGAACGGAATGGAGAAGAGCAAAGCAGAATACTCCCTTCGGAATTCCGCCGTGGGCATTGCCGCGAAGATGGTCGCGATCCTCGGCGGATACTTTACAAGAATCGTCCTGGTTATGACCGTTGCGCCGGAGCTTGTGGGAGTAAACGGGCTTTTTTTCAC